>NZ_JBAFWX010000002.1:0-245505 GCF_036576145.1 Bartonella eidoli
AAGCTTCGTTTTGCTATTCGTGAAGGTGGTCGTACTGTTGGTGCAGGTATCGTTTCTAAGATCATTGAATAGGCAGTGGTTGTTGAGGGGCGTCTTTAATTATTAAAGGCGCTTGTGTGGTAAGGAAATAAAGAGCATGAACAGTCAAAATATCCGCATTCGTTTAAAGGCGTTTGACCATAGAATTCTTGATGCGTCGACGCGTGAAATTGTGTCGACTGCTAAGCGTACCGGCGCTAACGTCCGTGGTCCCATTCCGCTTCCAACGAGGATTGAGAAATTTACGGTCAATCGTGGGCCGCATATTGATAAGAAGAGTCGTGAACAATTTGAAATGCGTACACATAAACGTCTTCTTGATATTGTTGATCCTACGCCGCAAACGGTTGATGCGCTCATGAAGCTCGACCTTTCTGCCGGTGTGGATGTTGAGATTAAGCTCTGAGGTTTGAGAACGGAAGGAACAGACCCGATGCGTTCAGGTGTAATAGCACAGAAGCTGGGCATGACCCGTGTTTATAATGACGCTGGTGAGCATGTGCCAGTAACAGTACTTCGTTTGAAAAACTGTCAAGTTATTGCTCAGCGGACAGTTGAAAAGAATGGCTATACTGCTGTTCAGTTAGGTGTGGGCTTTGCTAAAGTTAAAAACGTTTCGCAAGCTCTTCGCGGACATTTTTCTAAAGCTTTAGTTGAGCCGAAGGTTAAAGTTGCGGAATTTCATGTTACTCCGGATAATCTTCTTGATGTCGGGACTGAAATTACCCCAGAGCATTTTGTTCCGGGGCAGAGAGTTGATGTAACAGGGACTAGTATAGGTAAAGGTTTTGCTGGTGTTATGAAACGGCATAACTTTGGGGGGCATCGTGCTTCGCATGGTAACTCGATAACGCATCGTGCTCATGGTTCAACAGGTCAGTGTCAAGACCCTGGTAAAGTGTTTAAGGGTAAGAAGATGGCTGGTCATATGGGACAGGTGCGTGTTACGACGCAAAATATTGAAGTTATTTCTACAGATATTGAGCGTGGTTTGATTTTAGTGCGTGGTTCTGTTTCTGGTGCTAAAGGGGCTTGGATTTTGGTTCGAGATGCTGTGAAGAAGCGTCTTCCTGATAATGCGCCGAGGCCTGCCGGTGTGCGTCGTTTTGTAAAGGAGCGGGTGGATGAGGTTGCTCCGGTAGTAGAATCCTCTGAATCTGAGGGAGCTGAATGATGGATCTGATAGTTAGAACCCTTGATGGTGGTGAGTCTGGGCAATTAAAAGTTTCTGATAATATTTTTGGTCTTACTCCTCGTGAGGATATTTTGCAGCGTGTTGTTCGTTGGCAACTTGCTCGTCGTCAACAGGGGACGCATCAGTCACAAGGAAGGTCTGATGTATCGAGAACAGGGGCAAAAATGTTTAAACAAAAAGGAACTGGTCGTGCTCGTCACTCATCGTCTCGTGCGCCGCAATTCCGAGGTGGTGGTAAGGCTCATGGGCCGGTTGTGCGTAATCATGTGCATGATCTGCCTAAGAAAATTCGTGCGCTTGGGTTGCGTTTTGCTTTGTCGGCAAAGTTAAAGAAGAATGATTTGATTGTAATTGATGATTTGGCTATTAAGGACTTTAAAACTAAAGCGCTTGCTTTGAGTTTTTCTAAGCTTGGCTTTAGTAATGCTTTGTTCGTTGGTGGTAAAGAGATTGATATTAATTTTTTTCGCGCTGCATCTAATATTCCTAATGTTGATATTTTGCCTATTCAAGGGATTAATGTTTATGATATTTTACGTCGCAGCAAACTTATTTTATCAAAAGAGGCTGTTGTGGCTCTTGAGGAGCGTTTTAAATGACAGATCTTCGTTATTATGATATAATTTTAAGCCCAGTTATTACTGAAAAGTCGACAATGATTTCTGAATATAATCAGGTTGCTTTTAATGTTGCTATGAATGCAACGAAGACCGAGATAAAAAATGCTGTTGAAGCGCTCTTTAGCGTTGAAGTTAAAGCGGTTAATACAATGGTCCGTAAAGGTAAGGTGAAGCGTTTCAAAGGTGTTGTTGGTAGGCAAAGTAATGTTAAGAAAGCGGTCGTAACACTGGTTCATGGTCAATCTATCGACGTTTCGACAGGTCTTTAAAGAGGTTCGGAGATATGAATAATGGCACTTAAGCATTTTAATCCGACTACCCCCGGGCAGCGTCAGCTTGTTATTGTAGATCGTTCTTGCCTTTATAAAGGGAAGCCTATAAAAACGCTGACTAAAGGGGTATCGTCGAAAGGTGGGCGTAATAATCGTGGTCGAGTTACTGCCCGTTTTCAAGGTGGTGGTCATAAACGTAGTTATAGGTTGGTTGATTTTAAGCGTCTTAAGCGTGATGTTCCTGCAAAAGTTGAGCGTTTGGAGTATGATCCAAATCGTACTGCTTTTATCGCGTTAATTCGTTATGAAGATGGGCAGTTGAATTATATTCTTGCGCCACAGCGTCTTTATGTTGGTGATTTTGTTATTGCTGGTTCAAACATTGATGTTAAGCCAGGGAATGCGATGCCGCTTAGCAGTATGCCTGTGGGTACGATTATCCATAATGTTGAAATGAAGCCAGGGAAAGGTGGTCAAATTGCCCGTTCAGCTGGAACTTACGCACAATTAGTTGGACGAGATCATGGAATGGCCATTCTTCGTTTAAATTCTGGTGAGCAACGTTTGGTGCCTAGCAATTGTTTTGCAACTGTAGGGGCTGTTTCAAATCCTGATCATGGGAATATTAGTGATGGTAAGGCTGGTCGGTCACGTTGGCGGGGTAAGCGCCCGCACGTTCGTGGAGTTGCTATGAATCCAGTGGATCATCCGCATGGTGGTGGTGAAGGTCGTACATCAGGCGGTCGTCATCCAGTATCTCCTTGGGGTAAGCCCACGAAAGGTAAGCGTACGCGTTCTAATAAAGCTACTGGTAAGTTTATTATGCGTACACGTCATCAACGTAAGAAATGAGAAAGGTAGTCTAAGGTGGTTCGTTCAGTTTGGAAAGGCCCGTTTGTTGACGGCTATCTTCTTGAAAAAGCAAAGAAGGTGCGTGCAAGTGGGCGTAATGAGGTTATAAAAATATGGAGTCGTCGCTCTACCATTTTGCCACAATTTGTTGGTTTGACTTTTGGTGTTTATAACGGAAATAAGCATATTCCTGTTTCTATTTCTGAAGAAATGGTTGGTCATAAGTTTGGTGAGTTTGCTCCAACCCGCACTTATTATGGGCATGGTGCAGATAAAAAAGCGAAGAGGAAGTAGGGATGGGAAAGAATAAGGTTCCGCGCCAGCTTAAGGATAATGAGGCGAAGGCTGTTGCACGGACAATTCGTGTTAGTCCGCAAAAACTTAATTTAGTAGCTGCAATGATTCGTGGTAAAAAAGTTAATGTAGCTTTGGCTGATTTGGCTTTTTCGCGTAAACGTATTGCTGAAAAGGTTAAAAAAACTCTTGAATCGGCAGTTGCAAATGCAGAGAATAATCATGGGTTGGATATTGATTCGTTAATTGTTGCAGAGGCTTATGTTGGTAAGTCTATAGTGATGAAACGTTTTCATGTTCGTGGACGTGGGCGAACTAGCCGGATTGAGCGTCCGTTTTCGCATCTTACTGTTATTGTGCGTGAAGTTATCGAGGAAGTGGAGGCTGCGTAATGGGTCAGAAAATAAATCCAGTAGGGCTCCGTCTTGGAATCAATCGGACTTGGGATTCACGTTGGTATGCTGATAGTGGTGAGTATGGTGTTCTTCTTCATGAAGATTTGAAGATTCGTCTATTTGTGCTTGAAGAATTGAAGCAAGCTGCTATCTCGAAGGTTGTTATTGAGCGTCCTCATAAAAAGTGTCGTGTAACAATTCATTCAGCGCGTCCAGGGCTTATCATTGGTAAAAAAGGCGCTGATATTGAAAAGCTTCGTCGTAAGCTTTCTGAGATGACCAATGCTGATACTTCATTGAATATTGTGGAGATTCGTAAACCGGAGATTGATGCAACTATTATTGCTCAATCAATTGCTCAACAACTTGAGCGTCGTGTTGCTTTTCGTCGTGCAATGAAGCGGGCGGTTCAGTCGGCTATGCGCCTTGGGGCGGAAGGTATTCGTATTAATTGTTCTGGTCGTCTTGGTGGTGCTGAGATTGCTCGTATGGAGTGGTATCGTGAAGGTCGTGTTCCGCTTCATACTTTGCGTGCTGATGTTGATTATGGGACAGCAGAAGCTAAGACTGCTTATGGTATTTGTGGTGTTAAGATTTGGGTTTTTAAGGGTGAAATTCTTGAGCATGATCCAACAGCTTCAGAGCGTCGTTCTATGGAGAATGACCATTCTGGTTCTTTATCAAATCGCCGCCGCGAAAATACTTAATTTGTGGTTAAATTATAGTTTGGAGTAGAGAGCAATGTTGCAGCCGAAACGCACGAAGTTCCGTAAGCAGTTTAAAGGTCGTATCCGTGGGGCTTCTAAAGGTGGTACTGATTTAAATTTTGGTGCTTATGGTTTAAAGGCGGTTGAGCCAGAGCGTGTTACTGCTCGCCAAATTGAAGCGGCGCGGCGGGCGATTACACGTTATATGAAGCGTTCTGGTCGTGTGTGGATTCGTATTTTCCCAGATGTTCCGGTTACATCTAAGCCAACTGAAGTTCGTATGGGTAAGGGTAAGGGAAGTGTGGATTATTGGGCGGCTCGTGTTGCTCCGGGGCGCGTTATGTTTGAACTTGATGGAGTGCCTGAAGGTGTGGCGCGTGAAGCGTTAAGGTTGGGTGCTGCAAAGCTGCCTGTTAAAACGCGTTTCGTTCAGCGTGTTGCTGAATAAAGAGGTTAAGGGATGAAGGCTACAGAATTACGGGCGCAGACGCTCGATCAAATGAATAGTGAGTTGGCTAAGTTGAAGAAAGAGCAGTTCAATTTGCGCTTTCAAAAAGCGACAGGTCAATTAGAAAAAACTTCGAATATTAAAAGGATTCGTCGCGATATTGCACGTATTAAGACTTTGCTTCGTCAGAAGATGAGCAAAACTAAGGTTTAAGGAAGTAAGAGATGCCTAAACGCATTTTACAAGGTGTTGTTGTTAGTGATAAAAGCGATAAGACTGTAGTTGTACAAGTAGAACGTCATTATTCTCATCCGCTTCTTAAGAAAACTGTTCGGCAGTCTAAGAAGTATAAAGCTCATGATGAAACCAATCAGTTTAAGATCGGGGATCAGATTTTGATTCAAGAATCTAAGCCGATTTCAAAAAATAAATGTTGGATTGTTGTTAAAGACAATGTAGTGTAGATAATTTAGTCTGATTGTGATAAAACTTAAATGGCTTTTTATTTCGAAAAGATAATTTAAGTGCTTTAGTGTGTTTTTAAAGACTGAATCGGATGTGGATGTTAAGAAAAGGTGGCTGGTTATGATTCAGATGCAAACAAACCTTGACGTTGCAGATAATTCTGGTGCTCGTCGTGTCATGTGCATCAAGGTGTTGGGGGGGTCAAAGAGAAGATATGCTTCAGTTGGAGATGTCATTGTCGTTTCGGTGAAAGATGCTATTCCTCGTGGACGTGTTAAAAAAGGTGATGTTATGAAGGCAGTGGTTGTTCGTACTGCTAATGATATTCGTCGTGCTGATGGCAGTGTAATTCGTTTTGATAGTAATGCGGCTGTTTTAGTAGATAATAAGAGAGAGCCGGTTGGTACACGTATTTTTGGGCCAGTGCCACGTGAACTTCGCGGTAGGAATCATATGAAAATTATTTCACTTGCTCCTGAAGTACTATAAATGGGCTGAATGTTATGCAAAAGATTCGAAAAGGTGATAAAGTTATTGTTTTGTCTGGTAAGGATAAAGGGTTTAGCGGTGAAGTGTTGAAGGTTAACCCGAAGGAGTGTAATGCTCTTGTGCATGGAGTTAATATTGTTAAGCGTCATCAACGTCAGACACAAAAACAGGAGGCTGGTATTATCTCTAAGGAGGCTCCTGTTCATTTATCTAATTTGGCGATTGTTGATCCTAAAGATGGTAAGCCTACGCGTGTAGGTTTTCGTATAAATGCAGATGGTAGCAAGGTTCGTTTTGCCAAGCGTTCAGGAGAGTTAATTAATGGCTGAGGAAAAGCAAGAGCCGCGCATGAAGTTGCATTATTTTGAAGTGGTTCGCAGAACTCTTCAGGAGAAGTTTGATTATAAGAACGAAATGCAGATTCCGCGGCTTGATAAAATTGTAGTTAACATGGGGGTTGGTGAAGCGACCTCGGATTCTAAAAAACCATCTATTGCAGCTGAGAGTCTGGCATTAATAACAGGGCAGAAAGCTGTTGTAACTCGTGCGCGTAATTCTATTGCAGGTTTTAAGGTTCGTGAAGGCATGCCGTTGGGGGCTAAGGTTACGCTACGCAGGGATCGTATGTTTGAGTTTTTGGATCGTCTTATTACGATTGCGCTTCCGCGGGTTCGTGACTTTCGCAATTTAAATCCAAAGAGTTTTGATGGTCGTGGTAATTTCGCTATGGGTATAAAGGAACATATTGTGTTTCCAGAAATCAATTATGATAAAGTTGATCAAATATGGGGGATGGATATTGTTGTTTGTACAACAGCGGAGACGGATGATGAAGGGCGAGAATTGTTGCGTGCTTTTAATTTTCCATTTCGTTCTTAATGGTGGACGTAGCGAGGTAGGGTTATGGCTAAAGTGAGTGCTGTTGAAAAAAACAAGCATCGTGAAATGATGGTGAAGCGTTATGCTGCGCGTCGTGCACGTTTGAAAGAAATAATTATGAATCAGAAAGTGTCTCTTGAAGAGCGTTTTATGGCTTCTGTTAAATTGGCGGAGCTTCCACGTAATTCTGCAAAAGTTCGGGTGCGTAATCGTTGTGAAGTTTCTGGTCGTCCAAGGGCCTATTATCGTAAATTAAAAATGTCGCGAATTGCATTGCGTGAGCTTGGCTCTTTAGGTCATATACCTGGCATTGTTAAATCTAGTTGGTGAGGGGAGATTATTAATGTCTATATCAGATCCTCTTGGTGATATGTTAACGCGTGTTCGTAATGCGCTTTACCGTAAGAAGGGTAAGGTTGTAACTCCTGCCTCGAAACTTCGTGTGCGTGTTCTTGATGTTCTTAAATCGGAAGGTTATATTCGTGGATATAATCAGGTTGATTTTGGTGATGGAAAGTCTGAAATTGAAATTGAATTAAAATATTTTGAAGGAATGGCTGTTATTCGTGAAATTTCGCGCGTTTCTAAGCCGGGTCGCCGTGTGTATGTTTCTGCTAAATCCATTCCTCAAGTTGCTAATGGTCTTGGTATTTCGATTTTATCGACTCCTAAGGGGGTAATGGCGGATCATGAAGCGCGTGAGAGAAATGTTGGTGGAGAAGTTCTTTGTCGTGTTTTCTGAGTGATTGTGGGAAAACAGAAAAATAGGTTAAAACAATGTCTCGTATTGGAAAAAAGCCCATTTCAATTCCTTCTGGAGTTGTTGCTACTGTTGAGGGGCAATTGGTTAAAGCAAAAGGTCCGAAGGGTGAGTTGAGCTACGTTGTCAATGATGAAGTTTTGGTTACGCTTGAGGAAAATTATGTATCGGTTGTGCCACGTGATCAATCAAAGGATGCCCGTTCTAAGTGGGGTATGTCGCGTTCAATGATTGAGAATATTTTTTGTGGTGTGAAGGATGGTTTTGACAAAAAGCTTGAAATAAACGGTGTTGGTTATCGTGCTGCTTTACAGGGAGCTGATATTCAGTTGTCATTGGGTTTTTCTCATGATGTTATTTATAAAGTGCCGTCGGGTGTTGTTGTGACAGTTCCTAAGCCGACTGAAATTATTGTTTCTGGAGTGGATAAGCAGCAAGTAGGACAAGTTGCAGCAGAGATTCGCGAATATCGTAGGCCTGAGCCTTATAAAGGTAAGGGTATTAAGTATGCAGATGAGCGTATCTTCCGTAAAGAAGGTAAGAAGAAGTAAGGATTTTGCATTATGGTTTCATCTAAGGACATTGTTCAGCGTCGTGCACGGCGTGTTCGTCGTCGAATTAAAATGGTTTCTAATGCTCGTCCGCGGCTCAGTGTTTATCGTTCAAAACAAAATATTTATGCTCAAATCATAGATGATTTGCGTGGGTGTACGCTTGTTTCTGCGTCTACTCTTGAGTCTAATTTAAAAAAGGCATTAAAAAGTGGCTCTGATAAAGAAGCTGCTTTTGCTGTTGGTAAATTAATTGCTGAACGAGCTAAAAAAGCTGGTGTTAATGAAGTAGTATTTGATCGTGGGGCATATGTTTATCATGGTAGAGTGAAAGCGTTGGCTGAAGCTGCTCGTGAAGGTGGTTTAAGTTTTTAAGATGTTTTATATAATTTTTTGATTTAGTGTTGGAGCTTTATTAGCGTGCTTCCGGAAAAGAAAAAAGGAATTAGGAATGGCACAAAAAGAACGTGGTGAACGAGAGGAACGTGATAGTGAATTTGTTGATAGGCTAGTTCACATTAATCGTGTTGCTAAAGTTGTGAAGGGTGGTCGACGTTTTGGTTTTGCTGCTCTTGTTGTTGTTGGGGATCAGAAGGGTCGTGTTGGTTTTGGTCATGGTAAAGCGCGAGAAGTGCCTGAAGCCGTTCGTAAGGCTACTGATTCTGCTAAGCGTGGAATGATTTATGTTCCGCTTCGGTCTGGGCGGACGTTGCATCATGATCTTGAAGGGTATCATGGAGCAGGACGTGTTTTGTTGCGTTCGGCTTCTGCGGGTACTGGTATTATTGCAGGTGGTCCTATGCGTGCTATTTTTGAAACACTTGGTGTGCAGGATGTTGTTGCAAAGTCATTGGGGTCGTCAAATCCTTATAATATGGTGCGTGCAACTTTTGATGCATTGAGACGTCAAATGCACCCTAAAGATATTGCAGGTCAACGTGGTATCAAGTATTCTTCTTTGCAGGCACGTCGTCAGAATTTGATTGATGTGGAAAGTTGAACTATGGGGTTTTAGGAAGAGGATTGTAAAATGGTTCAGAAAAAGCCTCAGAAGGGTAAAACTATAACGGTAGAGCAGATTAGGAGTCCAATTCGGAATCCAAAAATTCAATGTGCAACGTTGAAGGGGCTTGGATTGAATAAGATGCGGCGACAGCGTGTTTTGGAAGATTCGCTTTGTGTGCGAGGTATGATTGCTAAGGTTCGACATCTTGTCCGAGTTGTAGATGAAAATTAAGGTCCGCGGGAGTATAAATAATGAGACTCAATGAGTTGCGTGATTGCGAGGGTGCGATAAAAAATCGTAAACGTATTGGCCGTGGTATTGGTTCTGGCACCGGGAAAACTGGTGGTCGTGGTGTTAAGGGACAAAAGTCCCGTTCTGGTGTTTCTCTTCATGGTTTTGAAGGTGGGCAAATGCCTATTTATCGTCGTTTGCCAAAGCGTGGGTTTAGAAACTTTTTTTCTAAAGATTATAATGAGGTTTCTCTTGGTCGTGTTCAATTGGCGGTTGATATGGGTAAGTTGAATATTGAGAAGCCGGTTGATGCTATTGCATTGAAGGAAGCCGGTGTTGTTCGCCGCGTAAAAGATGGTGTACGTCTTCTTTCTGATGGTGAATTGAAAGAAAAAATTACGTTTAACGTTTCTGGTGTTTCTAAGGCTGCTCGTCTTAAAATTGAAAAAGTTGGTGGTAAAATTACTTTTCCTGAGGTTGTTTAGTAAATTTGTTTTAAGATGGGTGATAGTCTGGTAGAGGTAGATGGGCCTCTTTTGGGTGCATTTAGAATTATCTAGGTTTTATTTCTATGTGCGCAACGACATGGGTTATGGGGTTACGCTCCTGTGATTTTTAAATGTGGAGTGTAGACTGGAGGCGTTTTATGGCATCAGCGGCAGAGCAATTTGCTTCTAATATAAATTTGGGTACTTTTTCGCGCGCAACCGAATTGAAAAAGCGTATTTGGTTTACTTTAGGCGCGCTTCTTGTCTATCGTTTTGGTACTTATGTTTCTCTTCCCGGTATCAATATTGATGCTTTGCGGCAAACTTTTGAACATCATGCATCTGGTGTATTAGGATTGTTTAATATGTTTGCTGGGGGTGCTGTTGGGCGTATGGCAATTTTTGCTTTGGGAATTATGCCTTATATATCGGCGTCAATTATTGTGCAGTTGTTAACTTCAATTGTTCCTTCTTTAGAGTCTCTTAAAAAAGAAGGTGATTTGGGTCGTAAGGTTATTAATCAATATACTCGTTATGTCACAGTAATATTAGCGATTATGCAAGCTTTCGGTATAGCAGTTGCGCTTGAGACCGGTATCGGGACAGGGATTCAAGTTGTTATAGAGCCAGGTTTTATGTTTCGTATTTCTTCTGTTATTACGCTCGTCGGTGGGACGATGTTCTTGATGTGGCTTGGCGAACAAATTACGTCACGTGGTGTTGGTAACGGAGTTTCTCTTATTATTTTTACTGGGATTGTGGCTAATTTCCCTTCGACTTTTGCTCAACTCTTAACTGCTCACAGTCAGGCGGATTTATCAACTTTTTTGTTGATAGGGATTATTCTTATCGTTATTTTTGTTGTAGGAGTTATTGTTTTTGTTGAACGTTCTCAACGGAGAATTCTCATTCAGTATCCAAAGCGCCAAGTTGGTAATCAAATATTTCAAGGTGATATGTCTCATCTTCCTTTAAAGCTAAATACTGCGGGCGTTATTCCTCCGATTTTCTCTTCATCCCTATTATTGTTGCCTGCAACTGTTAATAATTTTTCTGATAAAATGCCGGCTTGGGTTCAGACTATTTCTTATTCCCTCAATCATGGGCAGCCCCTTTATATGATTGTCTATGCTGTTTTAATGGCGTTTTTTTGCTTTTTTTATACGGCTATTGTATTTAACCCTAGTGATACTGCAGATCAATTAAAGAAGCACTCTGGCTTTATTCCTGGAATACGTCCGGGGGAGCGTACGGCTGAGTATATTGATTATGTATTAACGCGTATTACTGTGGTGGGAGCAGTCTATATCATTTTGGTTTGTTTATTGCCTGAATTTATGATATCTGCCTTAAAGGTTCCTTTTTATTTAGGAGGGACGTCTTTGTTAATTGTTGTTACTGTTACGCTTGATACAGTCGCTCAGATTCAAGGGCATCTTGTTGCACACCAATATGAAGGTTTGATTAAAAAGTCAAAACTTCGTGGAGGCAAAAGGAATCGATGAGGCTTGTTCTTTTAGGTCCTCCTGGGGTTGGAAAAGGTACTCAGGCTAAGATTTTAACGGAAGAGTATGGTATTGCTCATTTATCGACAGGCGATATGTTACGTGAGGTTGTGACAAAAAAAACAGAGTTTGGTATAAAAGTTAAGGCTATTATGGATTCTGGGGCTTTGGTTCATGATGATATTGTTAATCAGATTGTGTCAGATCGTATTAATGAGAGCGATTGTAGTAACGGTTTTGTATTAGATGGGTATCCGCGTACTGTAGAACAGGCAAAGGTTTTACAACAGGTTTTACAGTCAAAGAATTTGCGACTTAATGCTGTAATTGAATTGTTTATTGATGAAAATGTCTTGATTGATCGAATGAATAGACGTATTGAAGAGACAATGGTTGCTGGTGGTCAGGTTCGTTCAGATGACAATCCTATTTCTTTTGCAAAGCGATTGGTGGAATATCGTGAAAAAACGGCTCCGTTATCAAAATTTTATTTGGAAAAGGGGCTATTAAAAGTTATTAATGGAATGGTTGATGTTGTTGAAGTTTCTTGCATGATTAGGGAGAGTCTTTTAGACAATAATTTTTTATAAAAGTAAATTAAAGGAGTTGACTTTTACGGTAAGATCTATCAAAAGCTCCTTTAGTTTATTTTGGTAAAATAGCTGGCCTCGGGACGTATAGGTATGGGGTCGTTATTTTTTGTGATATTTTGTGATATAAAGAATATCTTTATGATTGGTTGTAGATAAAATCAAGGAGAATAGGCGTGGCTCGTATTGCTGGCGTCAATATCCCGACAAATAAGCGTGTTGTTATTGCGCTTCGTTACATTCACGGGATTGGACAAAAATTTGCTCAAGAGATTACTAAGAAGGTTGGTATTCCTGCAGAGCGTCGTGTGCATGAGCTTTCAGATGCAGAAGTATTGCAAATTCGTGAAGCAATAGATCAGAGCTATCAGGTTGAAGGGGATCTTCGTCGCGAAGTTGCTATGAATGTTAAACGTTTAATGGATCTTGGTTGTTACCGTGGGTTGCGGCATCGTCGTTCTTTGCCTGTTCGGGGACAGCGTACACATACAAATGCGCGTACGCGCAAAGGTCCAGCTAAGGCAATTGCTGGTAAGAAAAAATGACAATGTCTTTTTTAAAAAAAAGGTATTTTATTTTAAAAGTATTGTGTTTTGTTGTGGTTTTAAAATGACAGCAAAAATGGTGGAACTGCTGGTGTTATGGCGGTGAGTTGATCATTGAAAGGAAGGTTATGGCCAAAGAAGCCACGCGTATTCGTCGTCGCGAACGCAAAAATATTTCGTCAGGTGTCGTGCATATTAATTCAACATTTAATAATACGATGATTACCATAACTGATGCGCAAGGGAATGCGATAGCTTGGTCGTCTGCAGGTGCCCAAGGTTTTAAGGGTTCGCGTAAGTCTACACCTTTTGCAGCCCAGGTTGCTGCAGAAGATTGTGCTAGAAAGGCGCAGGAGCATGGTGTACGTTCATTGGAGGTTGAGGTTTGTGGTCCTGGTGCAGGTCGTGAATCAGCTTTGCGTGCATTGCAGTCTGTTGGTTTTACAATTGTTTCTATTCGTGATGTAACCCCTATTCCTCATAATGGATGTCGTCCACGAAAAAGGCGGCGTGTTTAATTGGGTATTGTTTTTCGTTGTCAGAGTCTTCTCTGATGTTCACATTGGCCGTTACGATTGGATGGTAGCGGAGCTAAAAGAACGGGAATAAAAATATGATCCAGAAAAACTGGCAAGAACTTATAAAGCCCAATAAGGTTGAGTTCTGTACGCATGATAATCCAAATGTTTTGAGTGTAATTGCAGAGCCTCTTGAACGTGGGTTCGGTTTAACATTGGGCAATGCACTCCGTCGTGTATTATTGTCGTCACTTCGTGGGGCTGCGGTCACTGCTGTGCAAATCGATGGTGTGTTACATGAGTTTTCATCGATTCCAGGTGTTCGGGAAGATGTTACGGACATCATTTTGAATATAAAAGAAATAGCTATTCGGATGGAGGAAGAGGGGCCTAAGCGTGTTGTAGTTTTTAAAGAAGGGCCTGGTGTCGTTAAGGCGGGTGATATAAGTATTGTTGGAGATATGGAAATTCTGAATCCAGAGCATGTTATTTGTACTCTTGATGAAGATGCTGAGATTCGTATGGAGTTCATTATCAATACAGGAAAGGGGTATGTTCCTTCTGATCGTAATTGTTCTGATGATGCACCTATAGGCCTTATTCCAGTTGATAGTCTTTATTCGCCTATTCGAAAGGTGTCTTATAAAGTAGAGAATACACGTGAAGGTCAAGTTTTAGATTATGATAAATTAATATTAACAATTGAAACGAATGGCGCTGTTAATGGGGAGGATGCTGTTGCTTTTGCCGCACGTATTCTTCAAGATCAATTGTCCTTATTTGTCAATTTTGAAGAACCACAGAAAGAAGTTATTGAGGAATCCGCTTCTGAACTTGCTTTTAATCCTGCATTGCTCAAAAAGGTGGATGAGTTGGAGCTTTCAGTTCGTTCAGCAAATTGTTTGAAAAATGATAATATTGTTTATATTGGTGATCTTATACAAAAAACAGAAGCTGTAATGCTTAAAACACCAAATTTTGGGCGGAAGTCATTGAATGAAATTAAGGAAGTTTTGGCATGTATGGGGCTCCATCTCGGTATGGAAATTCCTGCATGGCCACCTGAAAACATTGATGATCTTGCTAAACGTTATGAAGATCAATATTGAAATTAAAATTTAAGGAGAGGGCTTATGCGCCATAATAAGTCAGGTCGTAAGTTGAACCGGACTTCTAGTCACCGTAAAGCGATGTTTGCAAATATGGCGATTTCATTAATCGAGCATGAGCAAGTTGTAACAACGCTTCCGAAGGCAAAAGAAATTCGTCCTATCGTTGAAAAGTTAGTTACACTTGGTAAACGCGGAAGTTTGCATGCACGTCGACAGGCAATTGCAGTTATCCATGATACTGCAAAGGTTGCTAAATTGTTTGATGTACTTGCGCCACGTTATGCCTTACGCAATGGTGGATATTTACGCATTATGAAAGCTGGCTTTCGTTCTGGTGATAATGCTCCTATGGCTGTTGTAGAATTTGTAGATCGTGATGTTGATGCCAAGGGTGCAGGGGATCGAGTGCGTTTAGAAAATGCTGAGAAGAAAAAGGAATCGTCTTCATAAATTTGTTTTATTTTTGTGGATTGTAAAAGCCGCCTTTCTAAGGCGGTTTTTTTTGGTATAAAATTTACCTAAATAGTAAATTTAAAAAGAGGATATACAACTAAGAGTTGTTTAATTTTATATTTATTTTATTAAATGGGTGGTTTTTATTATAATATAAAATTAGTAAAGAGTTTTTAGTGTATATGGAATAAAAGAGTTTATCTTATAAAGGTTGCATCAATTTTATGAGGACGAGTAATGAGGCATTTTCTTTTCGTATGGCTTTTGATAACGGTTATGGTCCAGGTATCGTTTCATTGTGTATATGCTAAAATTCCGCAAACACAATCAGAAGTTACTCTTTCATTTGCTCCTTTAGTTAAAAAAACTACGCCATCTGTTGTTAATATTTATGCAGACCGGCAGGTTAAAGTACGTTCAATTTTTGAAGGGGATCCATTTTTTGAGCAGTTTTTTGGTGGTCATCGCGGCAATACGCTTTTACGTAAACAATCATCATTAGGTTCTGGAGTGATTGTTGATGCCCATGGACTGATTGTTACAAATTATCACGTCATTAAAGATGCAAATGAAATTAAAGTTGCTCTTTCTGATGGACGAGAATTTGAGAGTAAAGTGGTGCTGAAAGATGAAGCAACGGATATTGCAGTGCTGAAAATTGATGCAAAAAATGCTAAATTTCCTGTTCTGCCTTTTGGGAATTCTGATGCAGTTGAAGTTGGTGATCTTGTTCTTGCAATTGGTAATCCTTTTGGTGTTGGTCAAACAGTGACAAGTGGTATTGTTTCTGCGCAAGCGCGTACGCGGGTCGGTATTTCTAATTTGGACTTTTTTATTCAAACAGATGCTGCCATTAATCCTGGGAACTCTGGTGGGGCTTTAATTGATATGAAGGGACAATTAATCGGGATTAATACTGCTATTTATTCGCGTTCGGGTGGTTCTGTAGGAATTGGTTTTGCCATTCCAGCCAATCTTGTGAAAGTGATTCTTGATACTGTTAATCGTGGGGGAAAGTATTTTATTCCTCCTTATATTGGGGCATCTTTCCAAAATGTTACACCTGATATTGCAGGTAGTTTGAATTTAGAGCATCCTTATGGCGCTCTTGTGGTCGAGGTTACAAAGGATAGTCCTGCTGAAAAAGCTGGCTTAAAAATAGGGGATGTAATTTTAAGTGTGGAAGGGATAAAAGTTGATAATCCAGATAGTCTTGGATATCGTTTAATGACAACTGGTGTTGGAAAAAAGCTCGTTTTAGAATATTTGCGGAGTGGAAAAATATTCAAGACAGAAATAGCTATTATATCAATACCAGAAACTGCATTTTTGAAGTCTGAAAAAATTACTAATGAAGGTCCACTTTTTGGTATTGAAGTGTTGGACTTAACAGCGCAAAATAGTTGGCGTTTTCATCTTCCTGCAACTACAAGGGGTGTTGTGATTGCTTCTTTAGATGAGAAGAGCAATGCTGCAGATATTTTTCGTTCTGGAGATATTTTGCGTATTATTAATGGATATGAAATTAGAACAGTTAGTCAGCTAAAAAAGGTTCTCATGCAAAATCGTCCTCGTGTTTGGCAATTAGAATATGAACGTGATGGCATGTATATTCGCCAATTTATTCGCTGAGGTTTTTTTTGAATAAAGGTTTTGTTTCTTCCCTTTTGGATATTAACGTTGATAAAAATCGGCCACTTGCGGAAAGAATGCGTCCTCGCTTTCTTAGTGATGTTATTGGACAAAGTCATCTTGTTGGAGAGAACGGCTTACTGTCACGTATGGTGACAGCTGGATCGTTTGGTTCTATGATTTTTTGGGGGCCTCCAGGTACAGGAAAGACAACGGTTGCACGTTTATTAGCACTTGAAACAAATTTTTCTTTTGAGCAAGTTTCAGCTATTTTTACTGGTGTTTCTGAGCTTAAAAAAATTTTTGAAGTAGCTCAGACTCGTTTTGCATCTGGATGTAAAACGATTCTATTTGTTGATGAAATTCATCGATTTAATCGTGCTCAACAGGATAGTTTTCTTCCTGTTCTGGAAAATGGTACTGTAATTCTTATAGGTGCAACGACTGAAAATCCTTCATTTGAGCTTAATGCTTCTCTTTTATCTCGCGCACGTGTTTTAACGTTTTTCCCTCATGATCATGAAAGCCTAGATGCACTTTTGAAACGTGCTGAGAAATTAGAAGAAAAGCTTCTTCCCTTAGATAGTAACGCTAGAGATATTTTGTTAAGGATGTCTGATGGTGATGCACGGGCGGTATTAACATTGGCAGAAGAGATTTGGTTTTCTGCACGACCAGGAGAGATTTTTGATGCTGTAGCTTTGCAACAATTTACTCAACGTCGTGCTCCGATTTATGATAAAGGACAGGATGGTCATTATAATCTCATTTCAGCATTACATAAATCAATTCGTGGATCTGATCCTGACGCTGCTCTTTATTATTTGACTCGTATGCTTGATGCGGGTGAAAGTCCCTTATATATTGGACGAAGGTTGGTTCGTATAGCTGTTGAAGATATTGGTTTGGCAGATCCTCAAGCTCTCATTATTTGCAATGCTGCAAAGGATGCTTATGATTATTTAGGGTCACCTGAAGGAGAATTGGCTTTAGCGCAGGCGTGCCTTTATGTTGCGACTGCTCCAAAATCAAATGCAACATATCTCGCTTATAAGGCGGCTATGCGCTGTGCTCGTGAAAATGGCTCTTTACCTCCTCCAAAGCACATTCTTAATGCGCCTACAAAATTTATGAAGGAAGAGGGGTATGGGCGTGATTATCTCTATGACCATAATGAGCCAGATGCTTTTTCAGGACAGGAATATTTTCCTGAAAAGCTTGGACATCAAATTTATTATCAACCACAAGAACGTGGTTTTGAGCGTGAAATTATTAAGCGTCTTGAATGGTGGAAAAAATTACGAGAGAAACGAAAAAAGTAAAAAAACAAACTTCTTATTAATACAAAATTTTTTATTATTCTCGAACTGATTTTATTTCAGTTATATGGGTTATAATTTTACTAACAATTCGGATAACATTATCAATAGCTTGTTTTAAAAGTGAAAAATTTTTTTATGCTAAACAGCGTTTATGCAGCGATGTTATATTTGATAGCTATATTAAACGGTTTTAGTTGAAAGAATGTTATAAAGTCTGATTAATATTTCATTTTTTTATGATCAAAAATTAGGTTATTAGTTGAGATAATTTATTTCTTAACTGTTGAAAAAGAAATAACAAAAGGATGGTATGTGAGGTATTATGTTTAAATTTAAATTGTCTCTTTTGGAGAGGAAAGCTATAGATGTATAGTACTTCTGTTTTGTGTATGAAGTTGTTTTGTTGAAGTATATTTTGTGTTGAGAAAAGAAAATAGCTTTTGTTTATTTATGCAGATAATAGCTTGTTTACGTAATGTATAATGATAGAAATAGTTTGTGAAAATCTGCACTCAGGGCTTTAGTTAAGTTAACAGAACAGTATACATTAACATTGGATTATTTGACTCGATAAGGATTATAATTGTGGACAAAAAAAAAGCTCTAGATGCTGCTCTATCACAAATTGAACGTTCTTTTGGTAAAGGCTCAATTATGCGTCTTGGGCAAAAAGAGCAGGTTGTTGAAATTGAAACAGTTCCAACAGGCTCGTTATCTTTGGATATTGCTTTGGGTGTTGGGGGATTGCCTAAGGGACGTATTGTCGAAATCTATGGACCAGAAAGCTCTGGTAAAACAACGCTAGCTCTCCATGCTATTGCTGAAGCGCAAAAAAGTGGTGGGGTTTGTGCTTTTGTAGATGCAGAACATGCTCTTGATCCTATTTATGCACGTAAACTTGGTGTTGATTTAGAAAATTTATTCGTTTCTCAGCCAGATACTGGTGAACAGGCTTTAGAAATTACTGAAACACTTGTTCGTTCTGGTGCAGTCGATGTTCTCGTTGTTGATTCCGTTGCAGCTTTGACACCGCGCGCTGAAATCGATGGGGAAATGGGGGATGCTTTACCTGGATTGCAAGCTCGATTAATGAGCAAAGCCTTGCGCAAGTTAACAGCATCGATTTTTCGTTCTAATTGCATGGTTATCTTTATTAATCAAATTCGTATGAAAATTGGAGTGATGTTTGGTTCTCCTGAAACAACAACAGGTGGGAATGCTCTGAAATTTTATGCTTCTGTTCGTTTAGACATTCGTCGTATTGGGGCTATTAAAGATCGGGATATGGTTGTTGGAAATCAGACGCGTGTTAAAGTGGTAAAAAATAAATTGGCGCCCCCATTTAAGCAGGTTGAATTTGATATCATTTATGGTGAAGGTATTTCTAAGGTAGGGGAACTAATCGATTTAGGGGTCAAGGTTGGCATTGTAGAAAAATCTGGTTCATGGTTTTCATATAATTCTCAACGTTTAGGACAAGGGCGTGAAAATGTAAAACAATTTTTGCGCGAACATACAGAAATAGCTACAGAAATCGAAACTGCTTTGCGGCAAAATGCTGGTTTAATTGCAATTGAATTGTTAGAAAATACAGGGTCAGAGAATATAGAAAATGATGAAGAAATTTGATAAAACCTTTGTTTTGATGTAGCTTTTTGTTTAAGATTTTCCTTGTTTTTATTTATTACTTTTAAAATATAAGATCACTTATTTTTCAACCATTTAGTTTCTATTTTTAGTTAGATTAGCTTTGCAAAAAGCAAAAAGGGTATTTAATTAAAGGTAGATTTTTGTGCTGTATTCTGGAGGCATCAATATATGAATAGCGTTACTAGTATCCGGTCAGCTTTTTTGGATTATTTTCATTTGAATGATCATCAAGTTTTTCCTTCCAGTCCGCTTATTCCACGTAATGATCCTACACTGATGTTTACAAATGCAGGAATGGTGCAGTTTAAAAATATTTTTACTGGACTTGAACAGCCTTCTCATAAGCGAGTGGCGGCTGCACAAAAATGTGTTCGTGCAGGCGGAAAGCATAATGATCTTGATAATGTCGGTTATACAGCGCGCCATCATACTTTTTTTGAAATGCTAGGTAATTTTTCTTTTGGTGATTATTTTAAAGAAGAAGCAATTTTTTTGGCGTGGAATCTTTTAACAAAGGAATTTTGCCTTTCAGAGGATAAATTATTGGTGACAGTTTATCATAGCGATGATGAGGCTGCTCAATTGTGGCGTAAAATTTCAGGTCTTCCAAATGAAAAAATTATTCGTATTGAAACTGCCAATAATTTTTGGGCGATGGGTGATATAGGCCCTTGTGGCCCTTGTTCGGAAATTTTTTATGATCATGGTGACAAAATACAGGGGGGACCACCAGGAAGTGCTGATGAAGATGGTGATCGCTTTGTGGAAATTTGGAATCTTGTTTTCATGCAGTATGAGCAGGTGAGTAGGGAAGAACGTATTGCTTTACCTCACCCTTCTATTGATACTGGTATGGGATTAGAGCGTATCGCTGCTGTTTTGCAAGGGGTCCATAATAATTATGATATTGATCTTTTTCGTGCATTAATTGGTGCGTCTGAAGATATAACGGGAGTTAAGGCAACTGATGATTTTGTTGCGAGCCATCGTGTAATTGTTGATCATCTTCGCTCATCTGCATTTTTGATTGCTGATGGTGTTTTACCTTCCAATGAAGGTAGGGGATATGTTTTACGCCGTATTATGCGTCGTGCTATGCGCCATGCTCATCTTCTTGGTGTTAAAGAACCATTGATGTGGCGTCTTATTCCTGCTTTAATTTGCCAAATGGGACAAGCTTATCCTGAATTGGTGCGTGCTGAATCCTTGATTTCAGAAATTTTAAAGTTAGAAGAGGTGCGTTTTCGAAAAACTCTTGAACGAGGGCTTGGTTTATTGAATGAAGAGAGTCTTAATCTTAAAGAAGGTGATCATTTTGACGGTAAAGTAGCTTTTAAACTTTATGATACATATGGTTTTCCACTTGATTTGACGCAAGATGTTCTTCGGCATCGTGGAATATCTGTTGATGTCAATGCTTTTGATAAAGCTATGGAATATCAAAAAAGAGAAGCACGAGCAAATTGGTCTGGCTCCGGTGATACTGCAACAGAAACAATTTGGTTTTCTGTTTTTGATCAAGTGGGAGCTACAGAGTTTTTGGGTTATAAAACGGATAAAGCCACAGGTATTCTCACAGCTCTTGTCCATGATGGGAAAATCGTTAACAGTGTCTCTTCAGGGCAAAAAGTCATTCTTGTTGTGAATCAAACGCCTTTCTATGGTGAATCTGGTGGGCAAATTGGTGATAGTGGTATCATTTCTGATGATAAAGGCTTTCTTTTTGAAGTACATGATACTCAGAAAAAGGCTGATGGTATTTTTATTCATATTGGGGAGGTTAAATCTGGTCAAGCTAATATATCTGATTGTGTGGAATTAACAGTTGATGTTGTTCGTCGTAAAAAAATCCGTGCAAATCACTCTGCTACCCATTTATTACATAAAGCTTTGCGTCAAATATTAGGAACTCAGGTTACGCAGAAGGGATCTCTTGTATCGCCAGATCGGTTACGTTTTGATTTTTCTTATCCTAAATCGGTTTCTTTAGAAGAATTGAAAAGGATAGAGGATTTAGCCAATGACATTGTTTTGCAAAATAGCGAAGTGACAACACATCTTATGACAGTAGATGATGCGATTTCTAAAGGAGCGATAGCATTATTTGGTGAAAAATATGGTGATGAAGTCCGTGTTGTTTCTATGGGAGAGCAGCGTGATGAGCAGGAAGGATTAAAAAGCGTCTGGTCAATGGAACTGTGTGGTGGAACACATGTAGAGAGGACAGGAGATATCGGTTTAATCCATATTATTTCTGAAAGTTCTGTAGCGGCTGGAGTTCGTCGTATTGAAGCCTTAACAGGGACAGCTGCACGCCTTTATCTTAGCCTTCAAGAGGAGCGAATTCGTGAAATTTCTGATCTTTTAAAAGTTTCTTCTTTTAATGTGGAAGAACGTGTTCGGATTCTTCTTGATGAGCGTCGTAAACTTGAAAAAGAGTTAAGTGATGTGCATAAAGAGATTGCGTTAGGTAGTAATAGCATAAAGAGTGATCGGGAAGATATTACTATTATAAATGGTATTTCTTTTATGGGGCGTGTTGTTAGAAATATTTTACCACGAGATCTCAAAGCGTTGGTAGATTCTGGCAAAAAGAAAATTGGATCTGGAGTAGTTGTATTTATTAGTATTTCCGAAGGTGGGAAAGGAAGTGCTGTTGTTGGCATTACTGATGATTTAATAAATAGCTTGAATGCTGTTGATTTAGTTCGCATCATTGCTGATGTTCTTGGGGGTCAGGGTGGAGGTGGTCGTCCTGATATGGCTCAGGCTGGTGGTCCTAAAGGAGGTAAAGCGGATGAGGCTATTGCTGCATTAAAGGCTTTTCTTAAAGGGTAATTTTTTATGTTATTATGCCGTTTTACTTTTAGATTTCTTTCAGAGTAAGGGGTGACTATATGGAATTTAGTAAAGTTTTCTTATCTGTAAGCAAAGTATTAATTTTATGATACAGTGTTTTTTTGCAATGGGGTATGAAGTTTATATTAAGTTTTTATAACTGGATGATCAATGGTTAAGCCACCAGTTTTTAATAATTTATAAAAACGGCCACCTTTATCGATTAACTCCTGAAAGCTTCCTTTTTCAATGAGATATCCATGATCTAAAAATAATACGAGATCAGCGTGACAAATTGTTGAAAGCCGATGCGCTATAATTAATGTGGTTCTGTTTTTACTTATATTTTCAATGGCATCTTTAATCTTTTGTTCTGTTTCAACATCAAGAGCACTTGTTGCTTCATCTAAAATAAGAATGGGTGCATCTTTTAAAATTGCGCGTGCAATTGCTAATCGTTGTTTTTCTCCACCAGATAATTGGGAGCCTCGCTCGCCAACTAAGGTATCATAACGATCAGTTTTTTCTAGAATAAAATTATGGGCAGCGGCTATTTTTGTAGCTTCATATAGCTCTTCATTTGTTGCGGTAGCCCTTCCTATTGAGATATTATCACGAATAGTACGGTTAAAAAGACCTGTGTCTTGGAATACTGTTGCTAAAGATTTACGTAAAGATTCGCGGTTAATAGAATGTATATTTATTCCGTCAATGGAAATATGTCCAAATGTAGGATTATACACTCGTTGTAATAAATTAATTAATGTTGTCTTACCTGCGCCTGTTGGTCCTACAATAGCGACGGTTTGTCCTGCTTCAATTTCAAAAGAAATGTCAAAAACGCCTTGAGATGAATTGGGAAATTTATAAGTTACATGATGGAATTGTATTGCTCCCTTAACATTTTTAAGGGAAGGCAAATTTTCAGGTTTATTAATATCAAAGGTTGCATCTTCCATTTCAAAAAATTCTTGTAACTTTGCTTGTGAAGATATCGCTAAATTAATAAAATTGCTAATTTGATCTAGACGACTAATCATTAATTGGGAAAATCCAACAAAAGCAACAACTTCACCTACACGTAATTGACCTTTTGTTACAAAAAAAGCTCCAAGAAGAAGGACGCATACTGTTGAAATGGTAGAAGCTATTCTGTTTAAACCGCTTGCAACAGCCCACCAATTTAAAACGGGTGTTTGTGCTTTAAGAAGGTCGTTTGTATGCCGATGAAGTGCTGAAGTTTCTTCTCCTATTCGATTATAGCTTTGTATAATGAAAACATTGGAAATTGAATCAGTTACATGTTTAAAGAGGTTATGATGATAGTGTTCTACAGCTGCTTGTCCATCTTTTGTTTTTTTCATCACTAAACGTGCAGTCAATATATAAATAATAGCGAGAACAACTAAGACTGTTGAAAGTCGCCAATTCATGTTAAATGCTGTGGGTATAAGGACGAATAAAGCAGCAAGGGTTGAGAGATGCTGACGCATAAAATCAAGCCATATGGCTGACATGGAATCTACAGCGCGCAATAATACATGGAGAGCATTAGAAGTTCCTCGCTGTTGGTGCCATATTAAGGGCATCGCGATGATACGTTCAAAAGATTCAGTTAAGACAGTTAAGCGGCGCCTATGGGCTAAGCGATCAGCACTGCGGGCAACCAAAACATAAGAGATAATATTGAAAACACCAAAACATACCCAGATTATGAGGGGAAGAGCAATTTTTGATTTTTCTGCAATGGAGTCAATGACGTGTCCAAACAAAACAGGTTCTGCAATGGTGATAATAGCTAACATCATGTTACCTGCGCAGATTAAGAGAGATGCATTTTTTTCTTCATTAAGATAGGTAAGGACACGAGCATACGTTTTTAATAAGGACACAGATGATATCTCCAATAGCTACATAAATTGTTGAATAGCAGTTGGTTTTTTGAATTAAAAGAATTTAAATAATAAGAAAATGCAATTTTGAATATTAACTTTGATGTGGTGTGATAAAGTTAATTTTATTCTATAGGATATAGATTTATTTCATTTATTAAAGGTGGTAACACAAAAACTGATAAAAATGATTTGGCAAGGAAGCTGTCATGGTAGGCATAGAAATAAAAAAAGTTGAAGCCGACGAAAGTGGCATGCGCTTAGATCGCTGGTTTAAAGTACATTATCCAGGACTTGGGTTTGGATTTTTGCAAAAATTATTGCGTTCTGGTCAAGTACGGGTTGATGGTAGGCGTGTTAAGAGCGATACACGACTTCTCAACGGGCAATTCGTTCGTGTTCCGCCTTTATCGCTTGATGATAAAAAAAGTTTTCCTTTAACAGATAAATTTACCTGCGAACAGGATGACAGAGTTATTTTAAAAAAAATGCTCCTCTATGAGGATACGAAAGTTTTTGTTTTTAACAAGCCTGCTGGTTTGGCTGTGCAGGGTGGCTCTGGTTTAACGCGTCATATGGATAGTATGCTTGAGGCATGGCGCAATAAGAAAGGTGAAAAGCCACGTTTGGTTCATCGTCTTGATCGTGAGACGTCAGGTGTGCTTATTGTTGCCCGCTCAAGAGGAGCTGCACAAGCTTTAACTGCTGCTTTTAAAGCACGAGAAACGAAAAAGACTTATTGGGCATTGGTTAGAGGAGTCCCTAAAAAAAGCCAAGATAAAATTTCAACATGGATGGTTAAGGATGTTACCATGCAAGGTGATAGAATGCGTGTTTGTGAGCACGGGGAGCCAGATTCTAGCCATGCAGTTTCCTACTATCGTGTTTTAGATACTCGAGGACGAACTCTTTCATGGCTTGAAATGGAACCTTATACTGGCAGAACACATCAATTGCGTGTGCATGCTGCCCATATGGATCATCCTATCATTGGTGATTCAAAATATTTTTTTTCTGATAGTAATTGGACGTTTCCAGGGGGAATTCAAAATCGGCTTCACCTGCATGCGCGTCGTATTCGTATACCTCATCCTTCAGGAGGCATATTAGATATTGTCGCACCTTTACCGCCCCATATGGTACAAAGCTTTAATCTTTTAGCTTTTAATGAAATTGATGGTGAAATAAAATGATGGTAAAATGAAAGAAAATTTTCAGACTATGATGTTAAAAATATTCTCTTTTTGTTACGGAAGATTTAATTTTTATCGTTCTAAATTTATTTGCCAACTGCGTTGATATTTCGATTAAAAAATAAAGTGTTTGTATTGTATATATTTTACAAAAGCTAATACAAACTTTTCCTAAAAAACAATCAGTCTTTTAAATCGTATAAATAGAATGATATGCATGAAATTTTGGATCATTTTGCTATGTCGTTAAATAAAAATAATTTTACCCATAAAGTTCAAAAAAAATTACCTAAACGATTTTATAAAGAAGTGAAAATTGTATGTGAAGAAAGGGGATTTTCTATATTATTAGATGAGAGTTTAGTGAAAACGCCGATAGGACGCCATTTTATAGTGCCTACAGAAGGATTTGCTGAATTAGTAGCACAAGAATTTAAGAATCAAATAGTGGTTATTGATATAGAAAAAATGCCGGTTACGCGTTTTGTTAATACTGTTATTGATGGTGTCATGGATGATATGCAAGTCGTTTTTGAAGATTTATTGCGTTTTGTGGCATGCGATATGATCTTTTACCGTGCGCAAGGACCAAAGGAATTGGTGCAGCAACAATGTAAACAGTGGGATCCCATATTAGATTGGGTAGAAGAAAGACTTGGTTCACGTTTTAATTTGACGGAAGGGTTGATGCATGTTGAGCAACCGCGAGAAGCTATTCAAGCAGTGAGTAATTATTTGCGTAAGGTGGAGTCTCCTTATATGCTTGCTGCGCTTCATACAATTACAACTTTAACAGGATCAGCTCTTATTGCTCTTGCTCTTTTTGAAGGAAAAATTAATCCAGATTATGCATGGAATATTGCACATTTGGATGAGAGTTGGGTGCTAGACCAGTGGGGAAAAGATAAGGAAGAAATGGCGCGTCGCTCCTATAAGAAAGCTGAATTTGATGCAGCAACGACAATTATCATGGCTTGTTTACAAGGTTAAAGTTTTCCTGCTGTACAGTACTTTCATTTTATAATTTTTTAAAAAATTAATTTATGCTGTATCAAATATCGGTTATGTTTTATTAATTTCCTTAAAGAGCTCTTCGATCTTATTGCCTAAGAAAATACTAAGGCTCATGCTATAAATCGAGTTTACAATTTCATTTAAAATAATGAGCAATATGTTTTTATTTTTTATTCATTAACTACAACTGTTCTCTTCAGTATTTCATAATCTGTAAAAAATAAATTTGTTTGCTTTTTATTTCTAATTTTTTATTAGTAAAAATAATATTTATGAGTGAGATACATTAAAACCTTAAATCATTTTATTAGGTTTAAAAGTACTTCTTTTTTAAAGGTTATAAAGCATAATATTAATTTTATGGGCTCTAATGTTTGATATAATTAACAGAAGTTTATATCAAACAAGAACCAAGCAGTTCTTTACGTTAAAGTTTCTCGTTGATTTGGATTTGTTTCAACTCAAGCCTATAAAGAACAAGTCTATTGTTTTTAAGAAGAGGCGCTCTGTATAAAAAATGGAGATTTATAACCTCCATTTTAAAATTAAAAAATAATTATGGTTTAAACGGAATAGTACATGTCAAATTCGATAGGATGTGGAGTTGTTTCATAGCGTAAAACCTCTTGCATCTTTAATTCAATGAATGAGTCAATTTGATCATCATCAAAAACATTCCCAGCTTTAAGAAAGCCACGGTCTTTATCAAGCGCTTCAAGTGCTTCGCGCAAACTTCCTGAAACTGTAGGGATTTTTTTTAGCTCTTTTGAGGAGAGCTCATAGAGGTCTTGATCCATGGCATGCCCGGGGTGAATTTTATTTTTTATACCATCAAGACCAGCCATTAGGAGAGCTGAAAATGCTAAATATGGATTTGCTGTTGGATCTGGAAAACGAATTTCTACGCGTTTTGAAGCTGGTGAAGAACTCAGTGGAATTCTGCAAGATGCGGAACGATTGCGTGCAGAGTAGGTAAGAAGAACAGGGGCCTCATAACCAGGAACTAAACGCTTATAGGAATTTGTAGATGGATTGGTGAAGGCATTGATTGCTTTTGCATGCTTAATAATACCACCGATAAAAAATAGGCAAGTTTCTGATAATCCTGCATATTCGTTGCCTGCAAAGATTGGCTTATTGTCTTTCCAAATAGATAGATGGACATGCATACCAGAGCCATTATCACCAAAAACCGGTTTAGGCATAAAAGTTGCTGTTTTCCCATAGCTGTTGGCTATTTGATGCACGACATATTTAAAAATTTGCATTTTATCGGCTTCGCGGACTAAAGTATCAAATCGAATGCCTAACTCATGCTGAGCAGCAGCTACTTCATGATGGTGCTTTTCAACACGGACGCCCATGCCTTTTAGTGCTGTAAGCATTTCAGAACGCATATCTTGGCAGGTATCGATTGGAGGAACAGGGAAATAACCGCCTTTCATTCGTGGACGGTGACTAAGATTGCCCATCTCATATTCAGTATCATCGTTTGATGGCAGTTCACTTGAATCGAGTTTAAACCCCGTATTGTAAGGATCGGTTTTATAACGCACGTCGTCGAAAATAAAAAACTCTGCTTCTGGACCTATATTAATAGTGTCTCCAATTCCTAAGGATTTTATATAGTCCTCAGCTCTTTTGGCAATAGAGCGGGGATCTCTGCGATAAAACTCTTTAGAAACAGGGTCGAGTACATCGCAAAATACGACCAAAGTAGATTGAGCAAAAAAAGGATCAACATGTGCTGTCTCTGTATCTGGAATCAGCACCATGTCAGATTCATCAATTGTTTTCCATCCGGAAATTGACGAACCATCAAACATAACACCATCATTAAATGTATTTTCGTTGATTTCTTCAATATCCATTGTAACGTGGTGTAATTTCCCCTGTGGGTCTGTAAAGCGTAAATCAACGAAATGTATGTCGTTATCTGCGATTTGTTTTAGAATATCAGATGCGGTTGTCATATAATTCTATTTCCTTATTGGATTGAGTTGGATGAAAGTATAAAAAATTGCGTATGTTTAAGGGTATTAATTTTGAATTCTCTAGTATTGATACAAATGCATCACTAACGGAGAAAATGAATATTTGCTCATCTCCTATGTGTTTTATTTGAGTTGTGTGTATATTACATTAATGGCTTGTGTTAGCTTTTCATGGGTAATAATAGTTTCAATTTTAGCTTTAGGTAAAGAACAAGTATAATTTAGGATCACAATAAAATTAGGAATGTCATCTTTTTATGTCCCAAAACTCTTTGCTTTTGTTATGATAATATCATATAATCCATTTTCTTGAAGAACTTCTTTTACTTCATAAAGTTTACAGAATTTTTTAATAGATTCAATTTTTGTCATACTAAAAATTATCTCTAACGTTATTTGCGCTTTAATTATATTGATAATTATGAGAAATGCCAACAGATACTTTGTGAAAGAAAAAGTAAAAAGTTTTGAAATATATGTTTTTAAAAAGTATTTTTTATAGCATATACGTATTTAAAATGCTTCGGATTCCTTTAAAACTGGAGTTATAAAGGTCGTCGTCGTAAAATTTCTTTCAAAAATTTTCCTGTGTATGAGGCTGGAACTTTAGTAATATCCTCAGGTCTCCCGCAGGCAATAATTTCACCGCCACGATCTCCGCCCTCCGGTCCTAAGTCAATAATCCAGTCGGCTGTTTTTATGACTTCAAGATTATGCTCAATTACTGTAACTGTATTGCCTTGTTCAACAAGTTCATGCAATACTTCAAGAAGTTTAGAAATATCATGAAAATGCAGACCTGTTGTTGGTTCATCTAAAATATATAAAGTACGACCTGTTGTTTTACGTGAAAGTTCTTTTGCAAGTTTTACGCGTTGAGCTTCACCTCCAGAAAGTGTCGTAGCTTGTTGTCCTACTTTGATATAGCTAAGGCCAACCTTTATGAGAGTTTTCATTTTATTATGAATAGTAGGAACGGATTGGAAAAATTCTGCTGCTTTTTCGATAGTCATATCTAAAACATCAGCAATAGATTTTCCTTTAAATTTTACTTCGAGAGTTTCTCGATTATAGCGTTTTCCGTGACATACATCGCAAGTCACGTATATGTCGGGCAAAAAGTGCATTTCAATTTTTATAATTCCATCGCCTTGGCATGCTTCGCAGCGTCCCCCTTTAACATTAAATGAAAAACGTCCTGCTTTGTAGCCGCGTGCTCTTGATTCTGGAAGTTCGGCAAACCATTCACGGATAGGGGTAAAAGCACCTGTATATGTTGCTGGATTAGAGCGAGGAGTACGCCCAATGGGTGATTGGTCGATATCGATAATTTTATCAAGGAGGTCTAATCCTTCTATCTTGTCGTAGCTTGCTGGACTGTGGTGACTTCCCATAATATGTCGTGATGCAGCTTTAAAAAGAGTTTCAATGAGAAATGTCGATTTTCCTCCTCCAGAAATACCGGTTATGCACGTGAAAGTTCCAAGAGGGATGTCAGCATTAATATTTTTAAGGTTATTACCCCGTGCTCCGATTATTTTAAGTGTTTTTGATTTTGATATTGGGCGTCGTTGAGCAGGCATTTTAATTGCCATTTTTCCTGAAAGGTACTGGCCTGTGAGGGAAGATGGATTATTTATAATTTCCTGTGGGGTGCCTTGAGCGATAATTTTTCCACCATGAACACCTGCGGCAGGACCAATATCTACAACATAGTCCGCAGCAAGAATAGCATCTTCATCATGTTCAACAACAATGACTGTATTGCCTAGATCACGCAAGTGGCATAGCATATCTAAAAGGCGTTCATTATCGCGCTGGTGTAGACCAATAGATGGTTCATCTAAAATATAAAGAACACCTGTAAGACCAGATCCAATTTGGGATGCTAATCGGATACGTTGGCTTTCCCCTCCTGAAAGGGTGCCTGAATTTCGAGACAATGTGAGATATTCAAGGCCTACATGATTCAAAAAAGCTAGGCGTTCACGAATTTCTTTTAAAATACGTACTGCGATATTACGTTGTTTTTCTGTTAAGTATTGATGAATGTTAGCAAACCAATCATCTGCTTTTAAAATGGAAAGTTCTGCTATTTCTCCAATATGCATTTTGTTAATTTTGACGGATAGCGCTTCTGGTTTTAAGCGATAACCATTGCAAGCTGGACAAGGAGAGGAAGACATGTAGCGCTCTATTTCTTCACGTGACCATATAGAGTCGCTTTTTTTCCATTGTCTTTCCATACTTGGGATAATACCTTCAAAATATTGAATTTTCGTATGATGTTCTAAATTTTCAGGATCATAGGAGATTTTTTTTCTTTTTGTACCGTATAGAATGGCCTCTTTTGCTTCATTTGAGAGTGCGCACCATTGATCTGTTAGTTTAAATCCATATATTCCCCCTAATTTTTCTAAAGTTTGATTATGAAAGGGAGAAGATGATTTAGACCAAGGGCTTATTGCTCCAGCCTTTAAGGTGAGGTTCTCATTTGGAATGATTTTTGTTGGATCGATTACTTTTTTAATGCCGAGCCCATCGCAAGTAGGACAAGCCCCAGAGGGGCTATTAAATGAAAATAGTCTTGGTTCAATTTCAGGAATTGAAAATCCAGATATTGGGCAGGAAAATTTTTCTGAAAAAATAAGCCGTTTATGTGTTTCATTTTTCGATTTATTAGAAGATTCTTTCCCATTTTTCTGATATGATAGAGGTTGGTCTGCCATTTCAACAACAACAATTCCATCTGCCAGCTTTAAGCAAGTTTCTATACTATCGGCTAAACGAGAACTAATATCGTTACATACGATAAGGCGATCTACTACAACATCTATGTCGTGTTTATATTTTTTATCAAGGAGAGGAATATCAGGAATTTCATAGAATTTTCCATCCACTTTAGCACGCTGAAATCCTTTTTTTAAAAGTTCTGCTATTTCTTTTTTATATTCTCCTTTCCGTCCTCGCACGATTGGTGCCATAACGAGTATTCGTGTATTTTGGGGTAAGTCCATAATTTTATCAACCATTTGGCTTACAGTTTGGCTTTCAATAGGGAGCCCAGTAATAGGTGAATGAGGAATACCAATACGTGCAAAAAGAAGACGCATATAATCGTAAACTTCTGTAACAGTTCCCACTGTTGAGCGAGGATTACGGCTAGTTGTTTTTTGTTCAATGGAGATGGCGGGAGAAAGGCCATCTATTTGGTCGATGTCGGGTTTTTGCATCACTTCGAGAAATTGGCGCGCATAAGCAGAAAGGCTTTCAACATAACGGCGTTGCCCTTCAGCGTAAATTGTATCGAAAGCTAAAGATGATTTACCTGATCCAGAAACCCCCGTTATAACAATAAATTTGTCACGAGGAAGGTCTATATCAATATTTTTAAGATTATGTTCACGAGCGCCGCGAATAGAGATGTATTTTTGATGAGGCATGCTTACCCTTGGCATGTGTGGTAGAAGTTGAATATTTAAAGTAAAGTAAAACTATTTCTCAGGAATTACAATGTATGTATCTCTTTATAATTTATAGGTGAATTACAAATTCTGTGAAAATGAAAATAAAAATAATATCTATTTATTTTTATTGATGAAATAAACTGTACGTTGTTGTTATATTTTGTTATAATCACGCAGTTTACTATTTTGGAGTTTATGCGATGGCTGGTAGCCTTAATAAAGTTTTTTTGATTGGTAATCTTGGTGCAGATCCTGAAATTCGCCGTTTAAATTCTGGTGATCAAGTAGCAAATTTCCGTATTGCGACTTCAGAAAGTTGGCGTGATCGCAATACAAATGAACGTAAAGAGCGTACGGAGTGGCATAATGTTGTTATTTTTAACGAAAATCTTGTAAAAATTGTAGAGCAATATGTAAAAAAAGGGAGCAAAGTTTATATTGAGGGCCAGTTGCAAACGCGTAAATGGCAAGATCAAAATGGTAATGATCGTTATACCACAGAAATTGTTTTGCAAAAATACCGCGGTGAATTACAAATGCTTGATGGGCGTGGAGCAGCTGGTGGAGAACAAATGCAGGGCACACACCAGTCGAGCAGCAATTATAGTAGTGGTGATTTTGGTGAGAGCCACTTAAGTCAGAGAAATTCTTTTGGTCAAAATGGGAATAAAACGGGAGAGAGTTTTTCTCAAAAATTAGATGATGATGTACCTTTCTGATAGCGTTCTAAGGTTTGAAATTATTCTTTTTTTGTATTTTTTTGGTTATTTGTTTTCTATTTAAGCTTAGGATAAGACGGTATTGTTCTTTTTATCGGCAGTTTAAAATACAATAAATAACTTATTGAAATGAGTGTTAATTTTTTTTCTATTATAGGGGCTGAATTGGCGTTTTGACTTATTTTTGGATATAAAAGAGTGAAGTGATTCTTTTTTGAAAGTCTTGAAGCCGTGACAGATATTACTCCACTACCAGAACGCGATATGCTAACCGGTATTGAACCAGTTAGCATTGTTGATGAAATGCAACGATCTTATCTCGATTATGCGATGAGCGTAATTGTTTCGCGTGCACTTCCAGATGTGCGTGATGGTTTGAAGCCTGTCCATCGACGCATTTTGTACGCTATGAATGAGATGGGGCTTTTTTTTAATAAACCTTATCGTAAATCTGCTGGTGTTATTGGTGAAGTTATGGGGAAGTTTCATCCCCATGGAGATTCTTCGATTTATGATGCGTTGGTGCGTATGGCGCAGGATTTCTCTTTACGAAATCCGTTAATTGATGGTCAGGGAAACTTTGGTTCTGTAGATGGTGATCCTCCTGCGGCGATGCGTTATACAGAGTGTCGTTTAGAAAAAGTTTCAGAAGAGCTTTTAGCTGATATTGATAAAGATACTGTTGATTTTCAAGATAATTATGATGGGCGTGAATGTGAACCTGTAGTTTTACCAGCACGTTTTCCGAATCTTTTAGTTAATGGATCAGGTGGTATTGCTGTGGGGATGGCGACCAATATTCCTCCTCATAATCTTGGTGAAGTTGTTGATGGTTGTATTGCTTTAATTGATGATCCCGACATGACGCTTGATAAAATAATTGAAATCATCCCTGGTCCTGATTTCCCAACGGGTGGTATTATTCTTGGTCATTCTGGTGTTCGTTCAGCCTATGAGACAGGCCGTGGTTCGATTATTATGCGCGCTAAGGTTAATATTGAGGAAATTCGTAATGGTCGTCAGGCAATTATCGTCAACGAGATACCTTATCAAGTTAATAAAGCAATGATGATTGAGAAAATGGCGGAGTTGGTGCGTGATAAACGCATTGAAGGAATTTCTGATTTGCGTGATGAATCTGATCGTGATGGGTATCGTGTTGTTATTGAGCTTAAGAAAGATGTTGTTGCTGATGTTGTTTTGAATCAATTATATCGTTACACGCCGCTGCAGACTTCTTTTGGTTGTAATATGGTTGCGCTAAACGGCGGAAAGCCCGAGCAAATGGCATTGCTTGATATGCTTCGGGCGTTTATTTCTTTTCGAGAAGAGGTTGTAAGTCGGCGCACGAAATATTTGCTTTGTAAAGCACGTGAACGTGCTCATGTTTTGGTTGGTCTTGCTATTTCCGTTGCCAATATTGATGAAATTATCACATTGATCCGTCAAGCACCTAACCCGCAGGAGGCACGCATACAGTTGATGGAACGGCGTTGGTTAGCGACGGATGTAGCTCCTTTGATTAAGCTTATTGATGATCCTCGTCATGTTATCCATGAAGATGGTACTTATAATTTATCTGAAGAGCAAGCGCGTGCTATTTTAGAGTTGCGCTTGCAAAGGCTTACCGCCCTTGGGCGTGATGAGATTGCTGATGAGTTGAATAAAATTGGTGTAGATATTACTAATTATCTTCGTATTTTAGCGTCGCGCTCATGCATCATGAACATTGTTAAAGATGAACTAACTGCTCTTCGTGAAGTTTTTGCAACTCCTAGACGTACTATGTTTGGGTCTGGTAGTGCTGAAATGGATCATGAAGATTTAATAGCATCAGAAGATATGGTGGTAACAGTTAGCCATAGCGGTTATATTAAGCGTGTTCCTTTAAATACATATCGTGCACAGCGACGTGGTGGTAAGGGGCGTTCTGGTATGTCTACAAAGGATGAAGACTTTGTAACGCGTTTGTTTGTGGTTAATACACATACACCTGTTCTTTTCTTTTCGTCGCGTGGAATTGTTTATAAAGAAAAAGTTTGGCGTTTACCTATTGGTACTCCGCAATCGAGAGGGCGCGCTTTAATTAATTTACTTCCTCTACAGCAGGGTGAACGTATAACAACTATTATGCCTTTGCCAGATGAAGAAAACAATTGGAGCGCACTGGACGTTATGTTTGCGACAACACGTGGAACTGTGCGTCGTAATAAATTATCGGATTTTGTTCAAGTTAATCGTAATGGTAAAATTGCAATGAAGCTTGATGAAGAGGGCGATGAAATCCTTTCTGTTGAAACTTGTACAGAATATGATGATGTTGTTTTGACAACGGCTAATGGTCAATGTATTCGCTTTCCTGTTACTGAGGTTCGTGTATTTGCAGGTCGTAACTCGGTGGGAGTACGTGGTATTAATTTATCTAAAGGTGATAAAGTTATTTCGATGACTATTTTAGAACATGTTGAGGCAACGTCAATTGAGCGTTCTGCTTATGTCAAACGTGTAATTAATGAACGACGCGCAATTGGTGCAGATGCTGAAGATATTACACCTATGGATGAAGATGATGGAGGAATTGAAACAGAGTTAACAGATGAACGTTATGCAGAGCTTAGTTCCCGTGAGCAAATGCTTTTAACAGTTACTGAATTTGGTTATGGGAAGAGATCTTCCTCATATGAGTTTCGTATTTCTGGACGTGGTGGGAAAGGTATTCGTGCAACAGATCCATCTAAGACAGGTGAGATTGGCAAATTAGTAGCAACTTTCCCAGTGAAAGCGCAAGATCAAATTATGCTGGTGTCGGATGGGGGACAGCTTATTCGTGTGCCTGTTGATGGTATTCGTATAGCTGGTCGTTCGACTAAAGGGGTAACAATTTTTAATACTGCTGAAGGAGAAAAAGTTGTATCAGTAGAGCGTATTTCTGAATCTGAAGATGATATTAACCAATTAGAGGATGAAAGTGAAAAAAAATCTGATGCGGTTGATGTTACTGAAGAGGATAGCAAGGTGGTGAAGTAAGATAATGAGGATTGCTCTTTATGCTGGTTCTTTCGATCCATTAACAAACGGTCATCTTGATATTTTGAAAGGTGGTTTAGTTTTAGCTGATAAAGTGGTTATGGCTATAGGAGTTCATGCTGAAAAAAAACCTCTTTTTAATTTTCAAGAACGTGTTGATTTAATTTTGCAAGTAGGAAAAGAATTGCTAAATATTGAATCTGACCGATTGCAAGTTATCTCATTTGATAATCTTTTAATTCATAAGGCTCGTGAAATTGGTGCTTCATTTCTCATTCGTGGATTGCGTAATGGTACTGATTTTGATTATGAAATGCAGATGGCGGGGATGAATGGTGTTATAGCTCCTGAATTGCCAACTGTTTTTTTGCCAGCAAATATTTCTGGGCGCATAATAACTTCTACTTTAGTGCGTCAAATTGCTTCAATGGGAGGCGATGTAGCACCTTTTGTCCCCGAAAATGTTGCACAAGCTTTATTTTTGAAATTTCAATCTTTAGGGAGAGAATGATTGTGTCTCTTAAAGTTTTTTCTATTTTAGCATCTATTTTTTGCTTTTTTTCATTAAATGCTTTCGCAAGCGATTCTGATATTCTTGTTTTATCTTTGAAAAATGGTGATGTAATTATTCGTTTGCGCCCCGATTTAGCTCCAAAGCATGTTGAGCGAATTAAAAAATTAACAAAAGAGGGAGCTTATAACAATGTCGTTTTTCATCGTGTTATTCCTGGCTTTATGGCACAGACTGGTGATGTAAAGTTTGGTAAAGAAGGTAGTGCGGATTTTGATCTTAAACGCGTCGGTATGGGCGGTTCAAATTATCCCAATATACCTGCAGAATTCTCAAGACAGCCGTTTAAGCGTGGTACTGTTGGTATGGCTCGTTCTCAAGATATTGATTCAGCAAATTCTCAATTTTTTATTTGTTTTAATGAGGCTTCTTTTTTAAATGGTCAATATACGGTTATTGGTGAAGTGATAAAAGGGATGGATGTTGTTGATAAAATTAAAAAAGGCACTGTAGGTAATAACGGATCTGTAAAACATCCTGATGTTATTAATGCGGCCTATTTACAAGCTTATGAGTAAATTAAAGGAGTAAGTAAGGATGGCGAAGACTGAGTCCCTAGAAAACACATTAATTTTTGAAACAACAAAAGGTAGGGTTGTGATTGAGCTTTTTGCTGATTTAGCTCCTTATCATGTCGCTCGTGTTAAAGAGCTTGTACGTGAAGGAGCTTATGATAATGTTATTTTTCATCGTGTTATTGATGGCTTTATGGCTCAAACTGGTGATGTAAAGTTTGGTAAAAAAGGTGGTACAGACTTTAATTTATCGCGTGCGGGTATGGGAGGATCAGATAAGCCTGATTTGGTAGCAGAATTTTCTAATCTTTCCCATAAGCGCGGTACAGTTTCTATGGCACGTAGTCAAAGTCCAAATTCCGCTAATTCGCAGTTTTTTATCTGTTTTGCAGATGCTCCTTGGCTTAATAGACAATATTCTATATGGGGGCAAGTTATTGAGGGTATGGAAAATGTTGATAAAATCAAGCGGGGAGAACCTGTTGTGGATCCGGATGTAATTACTAAAGCTACAATCGCTTCAGATATTAAATAGAATATAGTAATGACGGTTTAATTTTCTTTACAGTTATTTTGGTTTTATATTCTTGTGCAATTAGGTTATTGTTCTTATTATAAAGTTGGTGTTTTACTGTTTTATAACGTAAATATTTTCTTTAATTTAATTTTTCATGTGGGCTGTACAGCATTGATTAAATCAAAGACTATGTAAAAATACCCGTAAGCAATAACATTTTATTGTTTTGATGTTTATGTGGATTTATCTCATCAAAAAAAGTATAGATGATGCTATTTTGTACTAAGATATTGTGTTTTATGGATTAAGACAAATGAAGAGTTGTATCATGCATTATAGCATTTACTTCTTTCGTATTACTCAATTTATGTAAACGACAAAAATATGAAATCGTACTTTCTCTTAAAGGCAGATGTGTGGTTTCATCGTTATATACTTTTTCAGGTATATGCTTATATGCTTAAACAGAAGCTGTTTCTCCGGTACGCACTACCTTCTCCGGAGAAAAACAGTTTTTTCTGTCTCTTTCAATTACTTAAATGAACAATGTTAATGAGGAGTTAGTAAAGATTTAAAAAAATATGAAAATTGTGATTTTATTTTATGAAGTAGTTTGTCTAGTTTCTTGTAAATGAAAAGTCTTTAAAAGAAGATATCAATGCGATCTTTATTCGAACAATAATATTAAGTGACTTATTTGTTTAATCAAAAATTTGTGCAGTATTTTATGGAGGGATACAAACTGTTATAGTTTATATACTTATAGAAAAGTTGTGTTTTTTGAGATGGGGGTTTGAAAGATATAAACAAACGGTTTTATATAGGGATCTAAGCCCGTTTCTTTATTGATAAACTTTAAATAGTTGAAGATTCTATTTAGGTTATATGTGCAATTGTAATACAGTTTATAAAGAAATTGTATTTACGAATAGATATTTAACATGCTGCTATAAGAAACTTCAATATTGTTCATTTATTATAAACAATATTGGAAATTTCAATTATGAAAAAGAATATTTTAGCTCGTTTGTGTATATTACATATACTTGTAATTAAAGTACAATTATACAGAAATAATAACGATGAAGAATTTTCATAAAAAAAATATTGTTACAGCTTTAGAGATTGATTCTAAAAGGCGAGGTTTAGTGATTCTTTCGTTTGCAGTAGGAAGTTTTGCTATTGGAACTGCTGAATTTTGTGCAATGGGTTTACAACCAGAGATGGCGCAAAGCTCATCTGTTGATATTCCTAAAGCAGGTCAATATATTTCTGCATATGCATTAGGAGTTGTTATCGGAGCACCTCTTTTAGCTATTGCAACAGCTAAGTTATCGCATAAAACTGTTCTGATAGGACTGATGTTTTTTTATGCTCTTGCAAATATTGTTAGTGCATTTTTTTCTGATTTTAACATATTGGTAGTGTTACGATTTATTAGTGGCCTTCCACACGGTATTTATTTCGGGCTTGCAGCTGTAGTTGCATCTTCAATGGTGGAAATGAATGAACGTTCTAAAGCTGTTGGTGGTGTTATGCTTGGTTTAACGATTGCTACAGTTTTGGGAGCGCCGGGTACAACTTGGATTGGGCAGCTTTGGGGTTGGCAGGTTGCATTTATCCTTGTCGGTATTATTGCTTTATTATGTTGTATACTTATTGGAAGATTTTTACCTTCTGTTTCTCATATTTCAAAAACAAATCCGCTGCTTGAACTTAGTGCATTAAAGAAAAAACAAGTATGGTTGCTTTTAGTAATGGTTTCTGTCGGTGCATCAGGGCTCTTTTCTGTGTTCACTTATATTAAATCCACGTTGATTCATACTTCAGGAATTTTGCTTGATTGGGTTCCTTTTATAATGCCATTAATTGGATTAGGGATGGTGGTCGGTAATATTTTAGGTCCTAAATTTGCTGTTAAAATTGGTATTTCACCAATGATATTTTTTTCTATGCTTTGGAGTGCGTTTGTTTTTTTTCTTTTCTTCTTTTTTTCTTATACTCCATTAACGGCAGCATTAGGATGTTTTCTTGTTGGTACTTCATTTACATCTATGCCCTCTATACAAGCAAAAATTATGAATGTTTCTGTGAATGGACAAATTTTAGCGGGATCTTTGATGCAATCTGCTTTTAACATAGCGAATGCTCTTGGAGCAGAATCTGGGGCGTGGGTTTTAAGATTGGGTTATAGTTATGAATATACTGCTATTTTAGGGGGTATTTTAACTTTATGTGGGTTATTGATTTTTTGTTTTTCCTGGTATGTGGAAAAATGTGATCAACGTTTTTAAAAATGATGAATATTGTTAAATAAGAATAAAAAAGCACATAATTTTCTCAGTTATCCGATTGCCCAGTTGGATTTTTAAATATATTATACGAAACGCGTATAGCAAATGGAATGCCAAGAAAAAATAAAAGACTGATCAGTGTAGTAAGAAGGGCTTTTGCTGCAAAAATCATTCCGGTAATTCCTCCGGGATTACATAGACCAGCAAGATTTGTGATTGTTCCTGCTAGTGTTGCGCTTAAAGCCGCTGAAAATAGTTGTACAGAGGTAAGGGATGCACTGGCTTGTAAAGCATCTTTTTCATTTGCGCATTGTAAGATTCTCGTTAACAAATGTGGCCATGCTATGCCAGAGCTCATTCCTGTAATAAACAGTGCTAAACAAATGATAAAATTACATTTCAGTGTAGAAATTTCTGTTGGAATAAGCCATAACAAAACACATATGCCTAAAAGACTTAGGATTGGTGAATATACAATTATGCTACCAATTTTTTTTGCTGATACGCTAGCGCTTGATAGAGATCCAAATGTCCAACCAAGGCTTATTAATGCTACCATATAACCAGCAATAAGAGGGTCTTGTCCGTGAAGCTCTTGAAGAAAGAGTGGCAAGTAAAGCTCTATACTGTATGCTACTATAGTTATAATGAGTATTAATGAATAAACAGGAAAAAATTCAGAAGAAAGGGAGAATGTTTTATGTGGCAACATGGGGTGGAGTGTGGATGATTCTATTTTTGCTAAAATTAAGAGAAGGCTAAATCCGATAATTAATCCGAAAATTTGTGTAGTTATGGTATCTATTGTTCCACAAATAGAGATGACAAAAATTAACAGTATGAGTGTGAAGAGTTGCAGGAAAGGAAATGGGGATGTTGGAATATGAGTCTCATTTTCTTTTGGTAAAACTTTAAGTGCTATGAGTAAAAAGATTATTGCTAACAGGGCTATTATCCAAAAAGCAATTCTCCATACACCATATTGTACAGAGATACCACCAATTGCAGGTCCTAATAGGATTGATATTCCCCACATTCCAGAAATAATGCTTAATGCGTGTGACCATAAAGGTGGACTGAAAGCTATACGTACTATAGAGTACGACAGAGATAGCAAAGAGCCACTTCCGAATCCCTGAATGAAACGTCCTATTAAGAATAATGGCATAGCTGTAGAAATACTACATATAAAAGTGCCAGCAGTGAATATAATTAGAGAAACAATATATGTCTTGCGAGGACCTATTGTTCCTAACATTTTTGTTGCAAGTGAAGTACCGAGCAGCGATGCTGCAATAAAAACAATAACCACCCAAGAATAATATAGTTCGCTACCAATATCATTTATAATAGAGGGTAAAATAGTAACAACAGCATAAACGTTTATAGCATGTAAAGCAACTCCACCCATAAACGTTAAAGAACGTATACTATTTTTATTCCACAGAAACGCAGACCAGCTTTGTTTTTTCACTCTTTTTTACTACTTTAGTAGAAAATCGATCTCTTTTATTTATAAAGCAGTTATTCAAATTTTCCAAGAGAAGATTTAAAGCTCTCCTTTCGCAGAGCTTTTTTTATTTTGGAATTAATTACAAGGCTTAATTGATCATTTCTTTTTTGAGGTTTTCATCAACTTTATCAAGAAATCCTGTTGTAGAAAGCCATCTTTGATTAGGTCCAATTAAGAGTGCTAGATCTTTAGTCATAAAGCCTTCTTCAACAGTTTTAATACAAACCTTTTCCAACATTGTGGTAAAGTTTTTTAATTGTTCATTGTTATCTAATTTTGCACGATGCGCTAATCCACATGTCCATGCAAAAATAGATGCAATAGAATTCGTTGATGTTTCTTCATTTCTTTGATATTGGCGGTAGTGGCGTGTTACTGTACCATGTGCGGCTTCTGCTTCCACAGTTTGACCATCTGATGTCATAAGGACAGAAGTCATCAGACCAAGAGAGCCAAAACCCTGAGCAACAATATCTGATTGAACATCACCATCATAATTTTTACATGCCCAAACATAACCGCCTGACCATTTAAGTGCAGAAGCAACCATATCATCGATTAGACGGTGTTCATAATATAATTTACGATTTTCAAATTCATTTTTAAATTCTTCATCAAATACTTCTTGAAAAATATCTTTAAAGCGTCCGTCATAAGCTTTTAGGATGGTATTCTTTGTTGAAAGATAGACAGGAATATTCCGTTGTAATCCGTAGTTGAAAGATGCGCGTGCAAAGTCGCGGATTGATTCATCGAGATTATACATAGCTAAGGCAACGCCAGCACTTGGAGAATTGAAAACATGGTGCTCTATAACTTTATTATCATCGCCAACAAACTTAATACTTAGCTTTCCTTTCCCAGGAAATTTAAAGTCAGTTGCTTTATATTGATCACCAAAAGCATGACGTCCTATAATAATAGGCTTTGTCCAGTTTGAAACGAGGCGTGGAACATTTTTGCAGATAATGGGTTCGCGAAAAATAGTTCCTCCTAAAATATTGCGGATCGTTCCATTAGGTGATTTCCACATTTTTTTTAGATTAAATTCTTTAACACGCGCTTCATCGGGAGTGATAGTTGCACATTTTATCCCGACTCCATATTTTTTGATAGCCTTGGCAGAATCGATTGTTATTTGATCATCCGTCGCATCTCGATTTTCTATGGAAAGATCATAATATTTGAGATCAATGTCGAGATAGGGGTAAATTAGTTTTTCTTTGATATATTTCCAGATGATACGGGTCATTTCATCCCCGTCGATTTCAACAACGGGATTTTTTACTTTGATCTTGCTCATTAGAGATCCTTTTCCATTTTAGTGATGTTATTTTTATAGCATTTTCAATATAATCATGAAAAGTAAAATACAGCATAAAAAAGATGCAAAATTTTATAAAAAATTAATTTTATAAAATGATAATATATTATTTGTTCAATTATATATTTGTTTTTATTATAATAAATAATAACATTTAAATTTTTTATAAGTTAATATTATTATTTAAATAAAATTTAATTTATATTATGAATATTTATGTTTAAATTATATTTAATTCGTTTGGATGTAATTTAAAATTAATATTATGAAAATTATATCTATTAATTTTTATAATTGACTTTATTTAAAATAATAATAGAAAAAATTAATATTTAGTAATTGCTGTAAAAAGGTTTTTAATTAGAAAAATATTTCAAAAGCCAACAATTATATAAAATCACAAAGATTGATGGAAATAAAAATACGAAAAGTAAAATTAAGATGATGATTATAATGATTATAACTGTCTTTAATGTGATATACACAGCATCTAATATTTTCTACACAAAATATTGATCTTTCTTGTAAAAAGTTTAATTGATTTTTCAAAATTTGAAAATAAATACAATATTTAGATTTCCTCTTTAAAGTTTAAAGAAATGTTAAACCTTAAGTGAGGCTAGAGCGACTGATTTTCTTGAAAATTGGCTTATTTGTATTGCCGAATAAAAAGGTCAAAAAATAATTGATCATGTCATTAAATAATTCATCATAAAAATGACTAGATCAATGTGCGTTTTGAGTGATGATAAAGGAAACATGCATTTCTAAACTTCAATTTCATAAAAACCATTTTTTGAGGCTTTTCAGACAGTTTACGCTCGTTTTAAAGGTGCTAATGTTATGAAATTAAGAAGAAACAGAAACTATTATTTCTGCAAAACTCAAAGCAGTTTAAATTTTTAAATATTAGCAGATTCTAAAAAGATTTAGCATTTGAAGTTAGCGATTCATCTAAAATGCTATCTTCAGCAAGTTGAAAATACTTTTATCATTCTTAAAAATTACATTTGAATTGGGGACTGCATAATGCTGTAAATACTACAGTAAAACAGGTTGAGCCTTTTATCAAACAAAAGGTTTTTTGAAATTTCATCAGCTCAAATAAAATGCATTAAGAAAGGTGTTATATAAAATTAAAAGAAACAATGTATTCCCCTGAAGCAGGATATTATTAATTCAGGAACAGCGCTACCGCTTAAATTTTTTAAGTCAAAAAACAAAGTTTAGTATGATTTATATGATGTTTCTCATGCATAGGATTTTGTTTTAGGTGGAAAGTTTCTACAACATGTTAATTTGAAGATGGGAGTAATGTGTTTAAAAAAAGAAAAGAGGGGCCACTTTCCGATTACAAATAAGAGATAATCTTTATTATAGAGGCACATTTAGGCTAGATATCTCAGTCTCTACTACTCAATATATCAATGAGAGATTAATTCAAAATATATACTACAATTTATTCGTTGGAAATGTGAAGAGAATAATCAAGGTTAAATTTATGTGCTTAAATTATGTTTACAATGCTTACTACATTATAATTTAAAAGACGGATTATTCGTTGCTTTTTTTCAGAAAAATTTCAGGGGAATTATTGCCAACGATATTTCTCTGAAGGTTAGGTGTTTGCTATTAAGGAAGTTAGTGCGAACTATTTTTGCGATAAATTTAAAAATTGACTGTAAATTTTATGCTTACAATAAGCTTAGATGAGTATTTGTTAGAATTTTGATTATCGTGTGATAAGTATAAGAGATGCATCGATAATAGTTATATAGTTTTCATTATAAAAAATCTTTTTCTCATTCATTTTATTGAACGAACTGTATTTAAATTTTGCAATAAATTTGAAGTGATGTATGTGAAGTATTTTTATTGAAATGTAATAAAAATACGTTTTGTTGTATATTTTGTTATTTTTAATGTATTATATGAGGATAATGTTTTTTATCATAAAAAAATTGATTGTATTACGTTATAAAAGCTAAATTTAAAAACTATTATTAAATAATAAATACAATAATAGTTTTATAAGTAGTAAATTAAAAAGTATTATTTTATAAATGAAGTCTTATAAAATTCAAAAATTGTTTGCTAATATCAAATTTTGATATATCATAAGGTACTGTGTGTAATTTTGCAGCATAAAGTTTGCAGTGTTTTGTGTAATACTTGTATTATGTTTAAACAATAGCATTGGGGTATAATTTTATGAGTACAAAATATTTAATAGCGGCATCTGCTTTTACTGTTATGTCATCTTTTGTAGCACAGGCGTCAGATATGTTGACTTCTCAAAAATCTGAACAGATTGTTTCGTCAATTACTATTTCTCCTACTTTTTCTTGGACAGGTTTTTATCTTGGAGGCCAACTCAATGGCTTTTCAAGTAAGCTTTCTGCGATCGGCCGTGATTTCGATGTTCCTCTTTTTTTTCATGGAGCGGAAGATACTTCGGATATGAAATGGATTCCAGTTGAGAAGAAATATTTGCCTAAGCTTTCTGGTTTTGTACCGGGTCTTTATATTGGTGCTAATGTTGATCTTGGTCAAGGTTTTATTTTAGGTGTTGATGCGGATGTGCTTTTAGTGGGGAAAAAGGGTAAAAAAAATTCTGTCATTACTACTCAAGTTGACGCTTCAGTATTTTCTGAAGTTAAAAATGGTAATGATAAGGATGAAAAACTCGATGCGATTGCAAAGGATATTATTAAAAAATCAATGATGGGAGTGGATAAAAGTACCTCTATCCCTCGATCTGTTTTTAAAAGTCGCAAAAAGATTGAAGAAAATCATATAATCTTTGGACATACTTTCAAACAAAAGTGGGTTGGTGCTGCGCGAATGCGTCTTGGCTATCCTCTAGGTTTTATTATGCCTTATATTTCAGGAGGTGTTACTTATGGGGATTTTCATGATATTTTATCAGTATCGGTTTCAGGAGTGGAATCTTTGAACGATAAATTAGATGATACAAAGACGATGGTTGGTTATACTCTTGGTGGAGGTTTTGACTTTGCTATGACAGATAATATTATTCTGCGTGCGGAATATCGTTATTCAGATTTTGGTAAAAAGAAATTTAAAGATATGTTTGAAAAAGATGTGATTGAACTTGATTATAAGGCCAACGATTTTCGTGTTGGAGTGGCCTATAAGTTTTAATTTTTGAGTTAGATTTAAAAGGGTTCCATCTTTGATGGGACCTTTATTTTATTCTATAGGTGCTATTTTGTGGTTTTACGTGGAGAGTGGCAATCAAAAAGGTTATTGCGCTAGAAAATAGGGGGGTAGTTACTAAAATTTTTATCTCTTTTAGAATTTTTAGAAGCGTTTATATTATAAAAAACTTATATCTTAAAGGGTATGATAAAAACTTGGATCAATTTATTTGAGCGAATAAAATAAGCAGCACAATTGCTATTATTTTATAAAGCGAGTGTTTCATTGCAAAATAAAAGCTTTTAGCATCGATATAATAGACTCTTTTTTGAATTTGGGGATTTGTTCGCAAGAAAAGACTCAGTTCAATGTACTTTGGTAGCTATTGTAGTTATGACTGCGTGTATTGAAATTGTTTCTATTACTAAACGAACATTATAATCTGATAGGTCATAAAATTTAGTGTTCATTATGGCAGTTTTTGCTGCCTTTTTATGATTTTAGTAAAAGCTTTTGATCTTGGAAAGAGTACGGAAAAACAGAAGCAAGCTTTAGAAAAATTAGCAACGAATCTTGAGGTAAAAAAATAAATTAATTTTAAAAGCAATGCTGATAAGATTGATCAGCGTGCGGCATCATTAAATTGTTATTTAAATTTTATATGAAATAAAGAGTGGCTGAAATGTAAAAGTGTATCTGCTATTTGTTTCATATAGAGATATAGTAATATCAATAATAATTTTATAACTTTTTTAGAGGTAAAGGCAGAGGAGCGTTCCTTTTATTTTTATAAAAGGAGTAAAAAATTTCATTGTTTTTTGTTTTCGGTTTTTATTGAGCTTTATAGATGTAGCAAAAATAAAGAAGCAAGTAGTTTACAATCCACATACAAAAGAATACATCGCATTTTTATAGAAGTTATTGAACTTTAGAGGGTAATAAAATTATCCATTTGATGCGTTCTTTTTATTTTTTTAATCAGGATGCGCTAAATAATCTATTTTTTGCACATAAGAAAGAGAGTGATTTTCAGCTACTTAAATTTATATTGTAATTAATTCTCAGAGCCAGATCATTCATAAAAGGAACTCAAAATTCTGCTGAATTCATTATTAAGAAAGATATATATAATTCACAAAATAAATTTTTCATCAGTTACACAATGACCTAAAGATATTGCCTCTGGTATAAAAGATATGGCTGCAATCATCGAATCAATAAAAAAGATTATTAGGATTAAGATAATTAATTATAAACTTACCAATAAGTTCGTCAGATGTTTCAAAAACTCTCATAATAAAAGCTAAAAAAAATTGAAAGCGCTTACAAATTTATTTAAAAGAAAACCTCTTTTACAAATACACGCTTGAAAATTCTATTTTTTCACTTTTATTCATGTATCTATCATGCAAAAAATATAATAAAAACAAAATATTGATGCAATAAAAAAGAGGATGGTACGCCCAAGGGGAATCGAACCCCTGTTTCCGCCGTGAAAGGGCGGTGTCCTAACCGCTAGACGATGGGCGCGAACCAATGATGAGGCTTATAGAGAGTATCTTTTTACTTCGCAAGCCCTATAAATAATTTTTTTTAAAAAAAACGTGTTTTATTGAATAATTTATGAACATATTTATATTTCTTGCTAGATTATTTTCTTTTCTAAAGTTTAGCATACATTAAAGGAATAAGGTGAAAATGATAAAATCAGCTTCTTTGATATGGAGAGTATTTTTTTGTGGTGTTTTATCCATTGTTGGTGGATGTATATACAATGAAAATACCACTTCGCTTACTCAAAGATCGGTTGTTGTAAAAGAGAGAAGTCATATAGATTTTTCAAAAAAACCAATGGCTGCTACAGAACAATTTACTGAAACAGAACGGCGAACACTCATTAATAAGTTAACGGGTGATGCGCAGCATGTAAAAACGTTCTCTAGAGAAACGGTTACCAATTCATCTATTTCCATTAAAATGAAAAATGATGCATATCATCACGCAGAGAAAATTTTGCAACAGATTGAAAAGAATAGAAATGAATAATCGCTTTTTTATATTCACAATTATTTAAATAAGTAAGAAAACTTGAATAATTTAGTTTTTTGTTTTCCTTATTTAAAGCAGCCTCCATTGAAGAGATGATATCTATGTAAAAAGCTTTAACATCATTAAGTTATGGGGTTAATTTTTTTCTTTGAGTTATTATTCATAAATTATGTTAAATATCTAACCTTAACTCTATTGCTTTTTATATTATATTTTAAAAGAATGCGTCGTATTCAAATGAGTTATCATGACTTTTATTGAAGAAGGATTATTTTGAAAAACGGTGATTTTATTATAGCATAAATAATTTATATAAAATGACACAATTATCAAACAGTGTAGTCTTTTATGCTTGAAAATGTTTGTGTTAATTTTAAAAGAAATATTATTTATACCGATTTTTATCTGAAAAATATGAATATTTATGTTTTAGCATTAGCTTTTAGTTTACGGTGCTAAATCATATCCAGATGATTGAGAAGATATATACGTGTTGGGTTACACATAATGAAAGATATTTTTTTAGTGAAAAAGAAGGCATAGGTAATTTGAATAATGGCAGAAGCTTTAAAAGTTGGTATTGGGGGTCTTGGCACAGTTGGTGCTTCAGTCATTCGAATTTTACGCGAGAAAGAAGATAACTTGGCTTTTCAATGTGGACGGCCAATTAAAGTTGTTGCTGTTAGTGCACGTAATAAAGATCGTAATCGTGGAATTGATTTGAATGGTATAAAATGGTTTGATTCACCAGTGGAGATGGCAGCTTCTAATGAAATTGAAGTTTTTGTTGAGCTAATTGGTGGTGAATTAGATATTGTGCATGCAGCTGTTAAGGAAGCAATCCAAGTTGGCAATCATGTGGTAACTGCGAATAAAGCTCTTCTTGCTCAGCATGGGAGAGAGCTTGCTATTAATGCAGAAAAAAAAGGTGTTTTTTTAAGATTTGAGGCTGCTGTTGCAGGTGGAATCCCTATCATTAAAGCAATGAGAGAATCACTTTCAGGCAATCACGTATCACGTATTTATGGCATTTTAAATGGAACTTGTAATTATATATTAACACGTATGTTTACTGAAGGTCTTTCATTTAAAGATTGTTTAGCAGAAGCACAAAGGCTGGGTTATGCCGAAGCTGATCCTGCTTTTGATATTGGAGGAAATGATACTGCTCATAAACTAGCTTTATTAACAAGCTTAGCATTTGGAACTACTGTTTTGTTAAATGATATTTATGTCGAAGGCATTAGCAACATTTCACAAATTGATATACGTGCGGCTGATGAATTGGGTTATAGGATTAAACTTTTAGGTGTCGCATTGAAAGTAAATTCTGGAATCGAGCTGCGTGTTCATCCAACTATGGTCCCAGCGTCATCGATGATTGCACAGATTCATGGTGTCACAAATGCTCTTTCTATTAAAAGTGATTTATTAGGTGAATTATTGTTTTCTGGTCCTGGTGCTGGAGGGGTAGCAACAGCATCAGCAGTTATTGGCGATTTGGCTGATATAGCTAAAGCGCGTTGCGGTTTTCAATATGCCCCTGTTTTTAGAATACCAGCATTAGCGCTTACTCCTCATAAAAAAGTACGTACTTCTAATCATGAAGGTGGTTATTTTATTCGCTTAAATGTTTATGATCGTGCTGGTGTTTTTGCAGCAGTTGCAAAGCATATGGCTGATAACCACATTTCATTAGAGTCGATTGTGCAAAGGACTTTTGTAGAAAATCAGGATGTTAAAACAATTATTCTAATAACACATGAAACAACAGAAGTGAATGTACGACAGGCACTTGCCGCAGTTGAAAAGGATGGCTATCTCGTTACAAAATCTCAATTCATTCGCATTGAACCTATGACATGAATTGATGGTTTTTTATAAAATAATTGAGAATAGAGACTGTCTTTTCTTTTGTGGAAATTTTTTGTTTTTACAAAAATCTTTATTATTGCTATTTGATGATGAATGTTACTATTTTCTGGTAGAATTTATTCAGTAGGATTTTTTATATATGTCAACAGCTCAGAAAATTTTAAATGGACTTGATCGTATTTTAACTCTTGAATTGGCTCGCGTAACTGAATGTGCTGCTGTTGCCTCTGCGCGTTGGCGAGGACATGGTGATGAAAAAGCTGCTGATCAAGCTGCTGTAACTGCGATGCGTCAAGAGCTTAATCGTTTGCCTATCGATGGCACAGTCGTAATTGGGGAAGGTGAGCGCGATGAAGCTCCAATGCTTTATATTGGAGAAAAAGTAGGAGTTAAGGATGGGGTGGCAGTTGATATTGCCCTTGATCCGCTTGAGGGGACTACAGTTTGTGCTAAAGGTCTTGCTAATTCTTTAGCTGTCGTTGCTCTTTCTGAGAAAGGCAATTTGCTTTACGCTCCTGATGTTTATATGGAAAAAATTGCTATTGGTCCTGGTTATCCAAAGGGGATAGTTGATATAGATGCCAATCCTGCTGAGAATGTTTATGCGCTTGCAAAAGCTAAGGGAGTTGCTGTTAATAAAATTACTGTTTGTATCATGGATCGGCCTCGACATAAGCAATTGATTAATCAAGTACGTGCAACGGGTGCATCAATTCGCTTAATTGGTGATGGTGATGTTGCTGCCGTTATTCATACGACTGATCCAGATGAAATGGGTGTCGATATATATATGGGGATTGGTGGAGCGCCAGAAGGGGTATTAGCTGCAGCAGCTTTACGTTGCATTGGTGGACAAATGCAGGGACGTTTACAGCTTGATACAGAAGAAAAAATTGCGCGTGCAGCAAAAATGGGCATTGAGAATCCAAATAAAGTTTATACTTTGGAAGAAATGGTAAAAGGTGATGTTCTATTTTCCGCCACAGGTGTAACGGATGGTAATATACTTTCTGGTGTAAAGTTTACTCCTCAGTATATTCAAACGGAAACTATAGTGATGCGTTCATATACAAGAACAATCCGTAATATTAAAGCACAGCATAGAGATCTGTTAAAATTTGATTAACTTTTCTTTTCTCATTCTTATTTTATAAAATAAAGGAAGGGGAATTAAAAAAGAATTCCCCTATGGAAAATTTTTATAAATTTATTTTAAGAATAACTATTATCGTTATAATAGACGAACAGAGTGTACCCAGCCATTTTTATCTTCTACATTTCCTTTTTGGATATCGATTAATTGTGTTCGGAGTTGTTTTGTGACTTTTCCTATCATTTCATTTCCAATAGTGAACTCCCCGTCTTTATATTTAAAACGACCAATTGATGTGATAACAGCAGCTGTTCCACAAGCAAATGCTTCCTTAAGATAACCACTTGCTGCATCTTCTTTAAGAGATTCAAAGGAATAAGGACGTTCCTCTATCGTTAGTCCCATTTGTTGGGCTAATTTTAAAATCGAATTACGCGTTATTCCTGGAAGAATAGTACCGTTAAGCGGGGGTGTGATAAGCGTATTATTGCTCATTATAAAGCAAACATTCATGCCTCCTAGTTCTTCAATCCATTTATGTTCAACCATATCTAGGAAAAGTACTTGGCTACAATTATTTTCTTCTGCACTTTTTTGTGCAAGTAAACCTGCTGCGTAATTCCCACCACATTTTGCAGTTCCTGTCCCACCTGGACCAGCACGGCTATAATCTGTTTCAAGCCATACACTGACAGGTTTTTCTTCTCCTTTAAAATATGATGTAACTGGAGATGCTATGATACAAAATATATATTCTAAAGAAGGATGAACTTTTAAAATATTTTCATTTCCAAACATGAATGGACGTATATAGAGGCTAGCGTTCGGATAATCAGAAACCCACTTTTGATCAATTTTTACTAACTGATTAATTGAATCTAAAAAAATATCCTGTGGCAATGCAGGCATAGCTAAGCGCCGTGCTGATTCCATGAAACGTTGAGCATTAGCATCAGGGCGAAATAATAAAATACGTCCATCTTTTGCACGATATGCTTTTAAACCTTCAAAAATTTCTTGCGCATAATGCAAAACGGTGCTTGCTGGATTAATTTCTAAAGATTTGTACGGAGAAATAACAGCATTATGCCAACCTTTATTTTTCGTCCATTTTATAATTCCCATGTGATCTGTAAAAAATTGGCCAAATCCAGGATTTTTTAAAATATTTTCACGAGTTTCATCTGGTAAAGGTGCTGGGTGTTTTTCTATTTTGAACGGAAGCGATGATGTGGGAAATTTCATAAATAAAACTTTCTGGAAAGTGCTTTATTTTTATATCTTTATCTTTTCTCTAAAGATAAATTTATACATTCTTTCCCATTATGGGGAGTAATTTTTTTTAGTCAATGCTTCATTATAAAATTAAAAAGTTTCGTAATATTTCTTTTAATTTTTTATCTATATTTTTTATTTTCTTAAATGAATCAATATATCGATAACTTTATCTGGTATATTTAAAAGAATTAAAAATGGATAAATGTATCACGATTGATAAAATTGATTATTTAGAAAAGAAATTCTTATCTTCCAATAAAACGTATTATAATTTATTTTATTGATAAAGATATTTCTTTATCATTATTATATTGCTATGTTTGTTTACAGTTCTTAATGCTTTATATTAAATTAAATAATATATATATAATATTACGCAATAAAATAAAAATAATATTTTTAAATATATTTAAGCAATTATAGATATATATTCTATGAATAGAATATATAATAATATTCTTAATATTAATTGGTAAGTTAATTAATTACTTTAAATCATAGTAATTTTAAAAACTATCATATTGTTTATTTAGCGTGTGATAAAACAATTTCCCCCAGAATTTTTTATATCTTCACAAAGCCTTATAGCCTCATCACGATTTTTTGTTTGGATACGCACACGATAATAAGTACCTTTTCCTGGTATAAGAGCAGAGTGAATATTTAAAGGACGATTGCCGATAAGATATCCAAATTTAAATTTTACATTTCTTAAAGAATCTTGAGCTAACGCAGACGTTGGCTGAGATGCTACTTGTACATAATGACTTTCTAAGTTTTGTGTCACTTTTTGGATCGATGGGGTAGAGCGAGAAGCGATATATGTTTGTGTGGTTGAATCAAATTTTGCAGGTGAAGGAATTGGTACAACCTTAGGGATAGCAACATTTTTTGTTATCACTTTATCAACATCATCCACAAGATCATGTTCTTCTATGTTACTATTCGTATCGGAAACTTCTGAAGAAATAGAAGGGCTGTTTTGACGTTGATTTATAATTACTTCACTATTTTCTTCAGAATTATTAGAGAATTCAGTATCTGTATGATTCTCTAAATTGGAGGCAACTGTATTGTCTTTATTTACAACAACAGTCTGCACTTCTCGAGTTGGAATAGTATGATTAATAGCTTTTGTTACTGCGTCTTCAATATCAGGCTCATCAAGAAAGGAAGATGAAGAGCTTTCAGATGCCTGTTGATTTAACGCTGCTAAATTTTCAAGTGGCTCAGAAGTATCAATAAGGAATGGTTGCTTACTTTTTTGTTCTTCATTTTCTTCTGTTGTTTGCTTATAGATATCTAAATCAGCAATAGTATTATTTTCAGTATCAACCATTTTTGGTTTAAATTTAAAAGGTGTATTATCAGCATGAATAATGAATGAATCTTTGTCTTTTTGTGATGATGTAAAGAAACGAGAATAACCGATAAAACCAATAGTTATCAAAATAAGAAAAAAAATACCTTTGGTAGTAATTTTACTAATGGTAAAAGCTTTCAAGGGAGAATTTTTAGCAGCATTAATAGAGGGAGAGTTCATATCATTATAAGGTGAGTTTTGGGCAAAAAATGAAGAGTCATACTCCATATTGTCAATAGGAAAATAATTCGCACTTTGTTCCCGCATGTCTATATATGCATCTGTTTCAGGACTTTGCACAGCTTGATTAAAAATTTTGTTTACATTATCGTCTTGTAAATGCTGTGAAGTGTTTTTTTCTGATACATTTCCTACATTAAATACATCAGCAAATTCTTCTTTTAAATTATCAATAGGTGCATCATATTCGGGAGCTGTATACGGAACTTCTGGAACCATGATGGGGCCAGTTTTATCTACAACCTCTTCTGCAAACTTGTAAGTATCAACAATTGGGGGAGGGGTATCTTCCCTAGCTTTATTACCTGAATGAACATTACTTTCTTGTGCAGTGCTAAAAAAATTTGATGAAGACTGTGAAGCACTCAAACTACTTTGATTATATCTAACACCTACTTCATTATTGATATGTTGAGTTCGGGTATCATTTTGTTCAGGATTCCTTGTAGCATTAATATCTGATTCTAAAAAACTTTCTTCGTGAAATTGATGATAATTATTAATATCATTTTCTAGAGGAGTTTCTTTAGAATCAAATAGTTGATTACCTCTTGTTGAATCTAAAGCAAAATAAAAATTATCTATTTCTTCATTGTCTGTGGTACTATTTTTTTCTGAAGTCTCTGAATACGCAACATCTGTATTCATAGAAGAATTTTGTACATCAGTATAATGTTCCTCAGCCAATTTTTTTTGATCAGTTGGAATCGTATAGGGGTGGTTGAAGGGAGTGTCGTAGAGGTTTGAACTATTGTCATAATTTTGCTGTATATTGGGAGCATTTGATTGTTGTTCTGTTTGTGATGGGAAGGATGAGGTTTTTTCATAAAGTACTTTAGGATAGGTTGCGCCGTTATCTTGTATTTCAGGTTCATTGAAAGAGAAATTTTGTGGTTGTGCACTATCTTTTACAAAGAATGGATCGGAATGAGGTGAAACGCTGCTGTTGTGAAGTGGTTGACCCCTATGGATAGGGAGAGGAGAGAGTGTATCTAAGATTTTCTCTTCATCATGATCTGTAGATGAAGTGTGTTCTTTAGAAAAGGTGCTTTGCTTTGGAGAGTTGAGTGTGTCATTGATGGAGTTTGATGCATTGGAATATATATCCCAGTGCTCGTTTTCAGTGTTCAATGATGGATTATCGGACAGATCGTTTGTAAACTCTGCTTCTAAAAAAGATAAATCAAAATCTTCGTCTTTAAGAGAAGCTTCATAAGGTTGAGGTGTTGCTTGATTGGGTTCTTGAATATTGTTTCTATTTTGTCTTCCTGAGTTTAAAATTTGGCTAAGCTCTTCTACAGACTCATAGAATCCATCATCATGTTTTATTTGTTGTGGCTTTTTGTCTCTGCGATCGTTATCGCTCATAACTTCTCTCACGTGATGGTTTGTAGTTTAAATATAATAATCTATTATCATGCCTTATATTGATATGAAAGAATACACTAAAAATTATAAATGATTATCTATTTTATGAATTTATAGCACTTTTTCAACGCATTTCTACTGGTGCTTCTACCCCAATAATTGTTAATCCTGATGATAAAGTATTCATTATCGCTTGTACCAATCCTAATCTAGCAAATGATAAATCTTTATCACTTGGTCTAATAAAGCGTAAATCAGGATTATCACTTCCTTTGTTCCAATGTGCATGGAAGTTTGAGGCGAGATCATATAAGTAAAACGCTAATCTGTGCGGTTCTTTGTGCATTACAGCTTGTTCAATGATGCGTGGGTACTCAGAAAGTTTGCGGATTAAAAATATTTCATTATCATCTGTTAGTCTATTAAGGTGTGCAATCATTGCTTCATTAGAAAAGTTTTCAATAAGAAAAACTTCTTTTGCTTGACGAAAAACTGAGTGACAACGCGCATTTGCATATTGTACATAAAAGATAGGATTATCTTTTGATTGTTCTGTCACCTTTGAAAAATCAAAATCAAGAGGTGCTTCACATTTACGGTACAACATCATAAAACGCACAGGGTCAGGACCTACTTCTTCCACAACATCACGTAAAGTGATAAATGAGCCAGCTCTTTTAGACATTCGAACGGGTTGGCCGTTGCGGAAAAGTTTCACCAACTGACATAAAAATACATTTAGCTTGGCTTTATTGCCTGCAATTGCTTTTGCCATTGCCTCTAGTCGCTTTACGTATCCAGCATGATCTGAACCCAAAATATAAATCATTTCATCAAAATTACGATTAAATTTATCACGAAAATAAGCAATATCAGCAGAAAAATAAGTGTAGGAACCATCAGATTTAACTAAGACACGGTCTTGATCATCACCAATGCTAGTTGAACGAAATAAAGTTTGTTCACTTGATTCCCAGTCTTCTGCATTTTGCCCTTTTGGTGGCGGTAGTTTACCTTTGTAAACATAGCCATTTAAAGTGAGGTCATTAATTGTTTCACGTATGGCTTGTGCATTATTTGCATAAAGTATTTTTTCAGAGAAAAAGACGTCATGATAAATATTGAGAGCAGATAAATCTTTACGAATCATAGACATCATCGCATTAATTGCGCGCTCTTTAACTATAGATAAAGCTTCATTTTTATCCATAGTTAGCAATTGGTCATTAAATTCTTGTGCAAGTGATCGACCTAACGGTATCAAATATTTGCCAGGATATAGTCCTTCTGGAATTTCATTAATTTCTTGTCCAAGAGCTTCACGATAGCGAAGCAATACGGAATGAGCAAGAACTTCGATTTGTCCACCTGCATCATTGATATAATATTCTTTTGTAACATTATAGCCGACGAATTGTAGTAAATTAGAGAGGACATCTCCAACAACAGCACCTCGACAATGTCCAACGTGCATTGGACCAGTCGGGTTTGCTGATACAAATTCAACATTGATGTGTTTTCCATTTCCTATTGAAGTGCGTCCATAAGAAGTGCCTGATTCAAGCATTAATTTTATTGCGTTATGCCAAAATGACTTTGTGAGCTTGATATTGATAAATCCAGGACCAGCAACATTAATACTTTCAATTAAGGGATCATTTTTGAAAAATTCTATAATTTTTTCTGCAAGTGCACGTGGATTAAGTCCTATGGATTTTGCAAGTACCATAGCAGCATTGGTTGATAAATCACCATGTAAAGAATCACGTGGAGGATCAACAGTCACTTTTGATAAGTCTAAATCTTTTCCACTTTTTTCTTTTATATCAGATAATTCAAGTGATTTTTTAATCTTTTTTTCGAAGTTTTTAAAGACATTCATATCCGGTTTCCATAATATATAAAAATCACTTAAACAAAATTATCTGTATGGTCAAATAAACGGCGATGTTCACGCAAAGCATAATGATCTGTCATACCTGAAATAAAGTCAGAGATAAGACGGGCCAACTCTTGATTTGTTAAGTGCATTGCTTTGATATGCCAGCTTTCAGGCATTGCATCAGGTTTTTCATAATAGCAGTCAAATAAGTCTTGTACAATGCATTTTGCTGTATTACGACGATTGAGGACTTGATCATGATAATATAGATTTTTAAACAGAAAATTTTTTAATTCTTTTTCGTAAATGGTCATGGTAGGTGAGAAAGTGACAATGGTTTGTTCAGCTTTGTGAACATCATCGACATTTGTTGGTTTGATACGTGCTAAATTTTCTTTTGATTGTTGAATAACATCTTCAACCATAACTGTTATTTGCCTACGCACCAATTCATAGCCGAGTCGAGTATTATCAAGTTGTGGATATTCTTGTTTTATATCCTTTAATAATGATGCAGTGAGAAAAACTTGTTTAAATTGATCAATTGTTAAAAAATTTGAGCGTAGACCATCATCAATATCGTGAGCATTATATGCAATATCATCAGCAATAGCAGCACATTGTGCCTCTAACCCAGCGAAACAATTAAGTTCAAGGTCATGTTTTGCATTATACTCTAAGATATCGATATGAATATCTTTTTTATTTGCATAAGGGCCCAAAAGAGGACCATTATGCTTTACTAGTCCTTCTAGTGTTTCCCAAGTAAGGTTAAGTCCATCAAAATTTGCATAACGTTGTTCCAATGTTGTGGCAATGCGCAATGCCTGTGCATTGTGATCAAATCCACCATAATGTTTCATGGATTCATGTAGAGCATCTTCTCCTGCATGGCCAAAAGGAGTATGTCCAAAGTCATGAATGAGGGCAATGGCTTCAGCAAGATCCTCATCAAGAGATAATACACGGGCTAATGTTCGTGCAATTTGAGAAACTTCTATCGAATGAGTCAGTCGAGTACGGTAATGATCGCTTTCATCGGCAATAAATACTTGCGTTTTATGTTTAAGGCGTCGAAATGCATTAGAGTGAATAATACGATCTCTATCTCTTTGAAAAGGCGAACGTATAGTACTTTTAGTTTCATGGAATAATCTGCCACGACTTGTTTGTGGGTTAGTGCTATATATCGCTCGAGATTGGTAATTGATATTGCTCATATCCATTGCGTGCTATCCATTTTTACTCTAGATTAGTTTATTATTAACTGCTTTGGATATCCTTTCTTGGCAGTTTATTGCAAGGATATATGAAGAATGAGCGTGAATATTTCAAATTTTGCTGCTAAGCGTATTGCCCAGATACTTTTGAATGAAACAGATAAAATAGGGTTACGTATTTCCGTCGAAGGTGGTGGGTGTTCTGGTTTTTCTTATAAATATGATTTAGTTTCTGAAAGCAGAGAAGATGACCTCGTTCTCAAAAAAGATGGGGCGGTTGTGTTTATTGATTCAGTATCTCTTCCATTCATGGAAGGAGCAGAGATTGATTTTGTTGATGATCTTATGGGGCAGTCTTTTCAAATTCGCAATCCTAATGCTACCTCTTCATGTGGTTGTGGCGTGAGTTTTTCAATTTAGAATAGGGGCTTTTGAGTATTGTTTATTAAAAAGGGTACTATTTTAATTAATAATGCAAAAATAAATATTATTGCAAAAATATTATGCCGATTTTTGTGGTTGTGCGTAATATTTTTTTCATTATCCGGGAATGATTATGCATTTTCTGAAGAAGAAAAAGGGCAAAGCCAACAACAAAAACATCCAACAAGTTTTATTTTAAAATCTCAAGATCGTGAAAAAGAAAATTTATATCCTCAGGCTGAGATAATATTGCATGCTCGATTAACAAATAGCGGTGAAAATATTTCAAAAGGGCTTATATGGAGAGTTTATGCACCTGTTGTAGAAGCTAGTAATAAATTACCACTGATAGCAACTTTTGAAGGGGGAAGTGCGCGTTTTAATTTAGAACCAGGAAGTTATCTTGTTCATGTTTCATTTGGTCATGCAACTGCAGTGCGGCGTATAAATTTAAAAAATGGCCAGAGTCTTACCAAAAGTTTTAATCTTAACGCTGGTGGTATTATTTTTGACGCTACACTTCTTAATGGTTTGGTTAATAAAAGGGAGCTGCGTTTTACTATTTATGAAGATGCTAAGGAAAATGATGAAACTGGTGTAGTTTTAGCAGATGTTAAGCCTCAGTCTATTATACGTTTAAAAGCTGGACGTTATCATATTGTTTCCTATTATGGTTCTATTAATGCTATTGTTCGTTCAGATATTCAAGTAGATGCAGGTAAAATTACTGAAGTAAGTCTGGAGCATCAAGCCGCTCAAATCGTTTTTAAATTGGTGCGTCAAGAAGGAGGGGAAGCGTTAGCAGATACAAGTTGGTCTATTACCAATGAGTCTGGTGATATCATTTATGAAACTGTTGGTGCTTATGTTTCGCTTGTATTAGCTGAAGGCGATTATATTGCTATTGCTAAAAATCAAGACCAAATTTACCAAAAAGTTTTTTCGGTTGTTTCTGGTCGTGATGAAGATGTGAATGTGGTAGCAAATATGCAAAATATGCAAAAAATTAATGAATCAACAAGTGAATAGTTGATTTTTAAACATAAATCAAAATTGAAGGTAGGAAGAAAGTTTTGGGTATAGAAATTTCAACAGTAAGTGTATTTTTGGCTGGTGCACTCTCTTTTTTATCGCCGTGTGTTTTGCCGTTAGTTCCTCCTTATTTGTGCTATATGGCAGGAGTTAAAATCGATGACTTTCATTCAGGAAAGCAGGGCGGAAAATTATCTGTACGTCTAGCGCTTTTGTCTTCCGCTCTTGCTTTTGTATTTGGTTTTACCACTGTTTTTGTTGCTTTAGGTGCTAGTGCAAGCTCAATTGGAAAATTTATAGGGTATTATCGTGATTGGTTCGCGATGGCTGCTGGGGTTATTATTATTATTATTGGTTTAAATTTTTTGGGTTGTTTAAAGATTTCTTTTTTATTTCGTGATGTACGATTTCAAACACATAGGACGCCGTCAGGACTTTTGGGAGCTTATATCGTTGGTTTAGCTTTTGCATTTGGTTGGACACCTTGTATTGGTCCGATTTTAGGGCCTATAATAACACTCGCTGGAACAAAGGAAACTGTGGGAGAAGGAGCTATTCTTTTAGGAGTTTATGCGTTAGGCCTTGGAGTGCCTTTTGTATTAGCAGCTTTATTCTCAAGCAGTTTTATGACATTTTTAAGAGTTTTTAGAGTTCATTTAGGGAAAGTAGAAAAGGTTATTGGTATTCTTTTGGTTCTCACAGGGATTTTATTTTTAACAGATTCTATGCAGGGTCTGTCATTTTGGCTTTTGGAAAATTATCCGTTGTTGAATAATGTGGAAACTCTACGTTAGCATGATATTGTCAGTTTTTTTGGATTCTCTCGTTAACTTGATGTTTTGTTATGTTTAGAAATTGTCTTTCTATTGTTCTTGCAGCTGGTGAAGGGACGCGTATGAAGTCGTCTCTTCCTAAGGTACTTCATAAGATTGCTGGCTTGCCGCTTGTATGTCATGTTATAAAGCAAATAGAATTGGCTGGTATTTCAAAGTTAGCGGTAATTGTGGGGTTTGGTTCTAAAGATGTTGCTGAAACTGTTCAATCATTTACAAAAAATGCGATGATTTTTGAACAAAAAGAGCGTTTAGGAACTGCTCATGCTGCTTTATCTGCTCGATTAGCTTTAAAAAAAGAGGTAGATGATATCCTCATTGTTTTTGGTGATACTCCTTTGATTGAGAAGAGTTCATTATTACAAATTCGTGCACAGCTTGCGGTTGGAGCGGATGTTGTTGTGGCTGGTTTTCATGCTCCAGACCCAACAGGTTATGGACGCCTTATTAAGAAAGACGGTAAGCTTATAGCAGTCGTAGAAGAAAAAGATGCGAGTGATGAAGAAAAAAAGATTTCTTTTTGTAACGGTGGAATACTTGCTATTAATGGAAAGCATGCGCTTTCTCTTTTAAATAAAGTTGGTAATAACAATTTTAAAAAGGAATATTATTTAACAGATGTGGTTTCCATTGCTTCGCGCAAAGGATTAGACGTACGAGTTGTTGAAGTGTCTTTTGATAATGTTGTCGGAATTAATAATTGTTTTGAGCTTTTTCAGGCTGATGCTGTATGGCAAAAGCGTAAAGCGCGTGATTTGATGTTATCTGGTGTTACAATACTTAAACCAGAAAGTGTTTACTTTTCTTATGATACTGAAATTGAGCCAGGGGTATTGATAGAGCCAAATGTTTATTTTGGAACGGGAGTAAAAGTACAGTCTGGTGCAGTTATTCGTGCTTTTAGTTATTTGGAGGGAACTGTTATTGGTGTGGATTCGCAAATCGGACCCTATGCACGTTTGCGTCCTGGAACAAAATTAGCGCGATCAGTAAAGATCGGAAATTTTTGTGAAGTTAAGGAAGCTAAAATAGGAGAATCTTCTAAAGTTAATCATTTAAGTTATATTGGCGATGCAGAAATTGGTGCGCATGCTAATATTGGAGCTGGCACTATTACTTGTAATTATGATGGTTTTCATAAATATAAAACTATTGTAGATGATAATGCTTTCATTGGGTCTAATTCAACGCTTGTGTCTCCATTAGTTATAGGGAATGGTTCTTACATTGCATCAGGAAGTGTTATAACTGAAGATGTTCCTATAAACAGTATGGCTTTTGGACGTGCAAGACAAGTAACGAAGCAAGATTATGTGATAAAGTTGCGTGCACGTTTGTCAGAAAATAAACAGAAAAATTGATCATTTAAAATCTCTTTCTTTGTTTTATAGTAATTAAACAATTATGTAGGGGAGCTTGTTTGTGAATATTGTTATACAGCATGTACTATGTGCTTTGTTTATAGAATTACTCTAAGCTTTGAATAAAAGGTGAAAGTTAGGATGTAAATTGGAGCTTTTAAATGTGTGGAATTATTGGAATTCTTGGAAATAGTTGTGTTACATCCTTGCTTGTTGATGGTTTAAGGCGTCTTGAGTACAGAGGGTATGATTCAACAGGAATAGCAACAATACATAATGGTCATCTTTACCGTATGCGAGCTGAAGGGAAGCTCGTTCACTTAGAAGAAAAATTAAAAAAAACACCATTAAAAGGAAGTGTGGGGATTGGGCATACTCGTTGGGCTACTCATGGAGTTGCTGTTGAGCGGAATGCGCATCCTCATGTAACCGAACGGCTTGCCGTTGTTCATAATGGAATTATTGAAAATTTTTTAGAGTTGCAAAGGGAGCTTATTGAGGATGGTTATATTTTTGAAACAGAGACTGATACGGAAGTTATTGCTCATTTAATTACACGTGCATTAAACAGTGGTCTTTCTCCGCAAGAAGCAGTACGTACAAGTTGGAAAAGGTTACAAGGTGCCTTTACTATTGTTCTTATTTTTAAAGGTGAAGATAATCTTATGATTGCAGCTTGCTCTGGTCCACCTTTAGCTATTGGTTACGGAAAAAATGAATTTTTTGTTGGATCGGATGCAATTGCTTTGGCACCATTTGTCGATCGCATTAGCTATATGGAAGATGGTGATTGGGCTGTCCTTACACGAGAAAAGGTTACAGTTTATGATGCAGAAAATAGAGTGGCAGAGCGACCTGTTGTCTCGTTATTTGAAGGAACTTTATTAATTTCTAAGGGGAATCATTCTCATTTTATGCATAAAGAGATGGCTGAACAACCCGAAGTTATTTCTCATAATTTGGCACATTACCTTGATTTTGGAAATTATACGGTTCGTTCATTTGAAAACTTCATTGATTGGAGAGAAATTAATAGAATATTATTTGCGAGCTGTGGAACTTCTTATTATGCAACTTTAGTTGCGCGTTATTGGTTTGAGAATTTTGCTGCTTTAAGCGTTGATAATGATGTGGCTTCAGAGTTTCGTTATCGTAAGCCACCTATAGCTCCTGATATGTTGTCAGTGTTTGTTTCTCAATCTGGTGAAACAGCAGATACGTTAGCATCATTGCGTTATTGTCGCAAACGTGGTGTAAAAACAGCAACAATTGTAAATGTGAAGCAATCAACAATGGCACGGGAAGCTGATTTTGTTTTACCAACATTAGCAGGTCCAGAAATTGGTGTTGCTTCAACAAAAACTTTTACTTGTCAATTAGCGACACTTGCTGTAATGGCGCTCAGTGCTGCGAAGCAACGTGGGTACCTTTCAGAAAAGGAAGAGCACCGATTTGTTAAGCAGTTAGCAGAATCTCCTAGGATTTTAAATGAAGTTTTAAAGTTAAGTGATAAGATTGAACACATATGTCATGATTTAGTGAATGCGACAGGTGTCCTTTACCTTGGACGTGGTACTTCTTATCCTATTGCTTTAGAGGGAGCTCTTAAATTGAAAGAGCTTTCTTATATTCATGCTGAAGGTTATGCTGCTGGTGAATTAAAGCACGGACCGATTGCGTTAGTGGATAAGACGATACCAGTTATTGTTGTGGCTCCTTATGATAGATGGTTTGAGAAGACTTTTTCTAATATGCAAGAGGTAGCAGCGCGTAATGGTCGTATTATTTTAATAACTGATAAAAAAGGAGCAGAAGCAGTTAATTTTAATACTTTATCAACCATTATTTTGCCAGATTCTTCAGAGTTTATTGCGCCTATTATTTATGCCTTACCTATTCAACTAATCGCTTATCATACGGCTGTTTTATTGGGAACAGATGTTGATCAACCTCGTAATTTAGCAAAATCAGTTACTGTTGAGTAAAAATGATTTTATACCTTTGAATTTTGTGGGGATGGAATTGGTAATAAAGTTTTAATGAGACAGTAAAATTGTAGATTCGAAAAGGTTAAGATACTATGTCAAAAATTAAGCAGTCTTTAAATTGAAGTATTTCATCCTTACATTGATTTTTACAAATCCATGAGAGCAATATTTTTTCATAACTCGTTGCTCAACATTATGTCTGTTAAACCCTTTGCTATTATAAGAAATCAAGGTTTTATTCAGTTATAGTTTTAAAAAATTATATAGTATAGTAAGTAGTGAGTGGAATTGAGTAAAAGCCATCATTAGGGAAAGAAATAATTAAAATTGAGGTAAAGGTACAGAGAGAATATATTATTCTATCCGATAGATTCTCAATTTATTCCAATATATAGCTTAATAGTGACCATGTTGAGCTTGAAAGTGATATTCATTTTTATCCATAGTTAATAATTAAAATCTAGTTGCAAAATTTATTGTGCACTTTGTATGGCATAATTGGATTTTCTTAGTTTAGCCACCGGATTATATTGTTTAGGTGAAGTGATAGGATTTTATTTTAAATTTACGATGCTTTTTTAGAGGGTGGTCCGTCAAATTAAAGTTAGGTTTCAGGAATATAATTTAGAAAAGAATGAGTATAGCTGATATATGTTGGCAAGTTTTAATTTGTCTGGAATTGGAAATATTCATTATCGTATTTATTTAGCTTTAATGATTGGTTTAAGATAACTTTTTAATAGATTGCATTCGCTAAGATTTTTGAGTTTTTAAGAGATAGTCGATAATATCAACTTATTTTCTTTATAGGAGTTTATAGCAATCATTTTATATTTTTTATTACGATTTGAATTCTTTAGCAATTAAGAATTATTTATCGGAAAACAAAATTGATTATGAACACCAATTATAATTTTTTTTAGTTTTGGATGTTATAGATAATTTTTGAGAGAAACATTTTTAGCTATGTGAGTAAAAATTGTTATTATAATTTTTATAAAGTTTTAAAATTCTAATTATATTATGCAATAAAATTTTATTTATTAAATATATATTGAATTATATAAAATATTTCACTGTTTATTTTATAAAAAATAATATTTAAATAATTATATAATATTTATATTATAAGTTTTATAAAATATATATTTTTTAGTATATAATATTATTATTTTAATAAAGTAATATTTTTATATTTAAATATAGATATTTTTTTATAATTTAACTATATAAACATTTATATTTATATAATTAAATTAAAGTACTTTTAATTTACGTAAATAAATCATAAAAAAAACATAATTTTTACTTTTTTTGTTGAATAGATTTAAAATAAATTTAAAATGATGATTTTTAATAAATAGGAACTTGAGTATAATATGAAAAAGCTTTCTTTTGGAAAATACGAAGATATGGCTCTTTTAATTATAAGAGTTATATTTGTGCTTTTATTTTTAATGTCTGGATGGCAGAAGTTAACTTCTTTTCAAAGTACAGTTAATTACATGTCGTATTTAGGTGCGCCACTGCCCATGATTGCAGCTATTATAGCCGTGATTGTCGAGGTAGGTTTTAGTATCGCAGTTATTTTGGGTTATTATGTAAGGCCAGTGTCATTAATTTTTGCGTTATTCACCCTTGGAACTGCTTATTTAGGGCATCCATATTGGCATATGAGTGGGCCAGAAGCACAGGGTGCGTTTTTTCACTTTTATAAAAATGTTAGTATAGCGTGTGGTTTTATGCTGTTTTTTATTACTGGTGCGGGAAAGTATTCTTTGAATAATAAGTAGTTTTTATCATTATGTTTTTAGTAAGTTTTATATTAGGAATATTGTAGATTATGTCATGTCAATATTTTAGTATATTACAATAAAGTTTTATGAAACATGAGATGAAGTTGCTAGGATTATTAAGTAGGTGGAGAAATAAGTTTTCTTTACATTTAATGCCCACAGAGTTTAGAAATACCTATTTAGCTTAGTGAGCAGCACAGTTGGTAAAAGTTAACGGGTGCAAAATGAAGGAGAATTGTTCCTAAAGGTAAGTTTCAGATATAGTTGAAAATGAGTAGTTTTTAAGCTGCAGTGGGATCAGTTCTCTTCTAAAAATATCAGGATGTTATCCATTTTTCAAAATCAATTTTTGGCTAAAATGATAGTTATTTTCCTATTTTATTAGAATATGGTTTTTATTATTTCATAATGTATTATAGTCTTTTTGAAAGAAATGAATTATTATTAGTAATATAGAAAAATAAGTTATTTTTTATACATTAAATATAAATTATTTATTATATAAATTGCATTAATGTAATTAATTTTAAATATATAATTTTATTTTTTAATAAAAATACTTTTTCGTATTTGTTGTTTAAATAGGTTATATATAATTTATAATTATAAATGTTATTGATTATATATAAGTACGTTCAAAAAATTATGTAAAAATAGTGCATTTTTTTTACTGGTAGGTTGTAATCAAGTTTGCTATTTACTTTTTTTATATATGATAACAGGATTATGAATGATAATGGCCAGTTTATCTCGATATTATATTAATTTTTTGTGAAGATTTACAGAATCATAATATCGAAGTCGGCTTGTAATTTTTCATAACATTAAAATATTTGTTATAAGTTATTTTAACTTATAAGTATTTTTTGCTTACAGGGTTGTAAGAATTGTAAAAACATACTGTGAGATATGCAAATCTTATTAAGCGTTATTTAAATCTATCCTGCACGTAATAATTGTATAGCGTCATCACGTCCGAAAAGGTCAAGCAGAAAACGTAAAGCTTGTCCTCGTTTAGAGGAGAGGTTAGCGTCTTTTTGTAAAAATAAACGTGCATCCTTTCTTGCCATTAATAGGAGGTCGCTATGTGCTGCGAGGTTTGCTATGCGAAACTCAGGCATACCAGACTGCCGGACTCCTAAAATATCTCCTTCTCCTCGTAATTGCCAGTCTTTTTCAGCAATTTCAAAGCCATCTTCCGTATTGCGTATAATATCAAGACGTGCTGCTGCCATTTTTGTTAGTGGATCTTTGTATAATAAAACACAAGAAGATTTTTTTTCTCCTCGTCCAACACGTCCGCGTAATTGATGTAGCTGTGAAAGGCCAAAATGTTCAGCATGTTCTATAACAATGATTGAAGCATCTGGGATATCAACACCTACTTCAATGACTGTAGTAGCAACTAAAATATTTATTTTCCCGTATTTTAAAGATGTCATTGCTTTTTCTTTTTCATCAGTAGACATTTTTCCATGTATCATACCAACAAGTGCACCAAATCGTTCTTGAAGAATATTAAAACGGCTTTCAATAGGGGTAAGTTCAAGAGTTGTAGATTCTTCTATTAAAGGACAAATCCAATAGATTTTTTCTTTTTTTTCTAATGCCACTGCAATGCGTTCTATAAGTTCATTAATACGTTTTAAAGAAAGTAGCGCTGTTGTAATTGGTTTTCGTCCTGTTGGTTTTTCTAAAATTTTGGAAACATCCATATCACCAAAAGCCGTCAAGACCAATGTGCGTGGAATAGGGGTTGCAGTCATCACCAGCATATCAGCTTTATGTCCTTTTGCAGTAAGGGCAAGACGTTGCTGCACACCAAAACGATGTTGTTCATCAATAATGGCTAATGCAAGGTTATTGTAGGTAATGCTATTTTGTATTAATGCATGAGTTCCAATAATGATAGAGGTTTTTCCTGATAGGATATCTTTTAGAGTATTTGCGCGTAACTTTCCTTTTTCTCGCCCAGTTAAAATAGCTGTTTGTAATCCAATTTTTTCAGCAAGAGGAGCTATCGTCGCAAAATGTTGTCGGGCAAGTACTTCTGTTGGTGCCATTAAAGCGGATTGTCCTGAATTTTCAGCAATTTGTGCTATTGCCATCATGGCTACTACAGTTTTTCCTGCTCCTACGTCACCTTGAAGAAGTCTTAACATGGGCTCTGGTGCAGCAAGATCATTAGAAATGTCTTGTATTGCTTCATTTTGGCCATTTGTAAGCTGAAATGGTAAAATTTGTAGCAATTTTTCAGTATAGAATCCTGTTGATGGGCGAGAAATTCCTGCAAGAGATTTGGTCTTTAAACGCATCAGACAGAGAGCCAATTGACAAGATAGTAATTCATCATAGGCAAGACGTCTGCGTGCTGCACTTTCTAAAGATAAGTCGTTAGGATCTATGGGATCGTGGATGCGATGTAAAGCGATAGAAAAAGAAGAAAAATTTTGCTCCTTTTTAACGCTTTCTTCTATCCATTCTGGTAGGAGGGGAATATATTCAAGTGCATTTTGTATTGTACGTCTTAGAATTTTTGTGGATAATCCAGCAGTAGAGGGGTAGACAGGCTCAATAAGCGGAATTTTATTTAATTGTTCGCTTGGGACAATATGATCTGGATGTGCCATTGAAAGCTGTCCATTAAATCTTTCTACTTTACCCGATACAATAACTTTTTTTCCCTCTGGTAATTGTTTTTTTAACCAAGAGAATTGAGCATGAAAAAATACTAAATTTATTGCTCCCGTTTCATCATGAGCAATGACACGATAGGGCAATCTATTACGATCAGTTGGTGGGGGTTGATGATAATCGACGATGACTTCAAGAGTAACAGTATTTCCTTCTTGTGCTAAAGAAATATTCGGGCATATTCTGCGGTCGATGACAGAATGAGGCATTAATTGAAGAAGATCAATAAGAGTTGCTTCACGTTGTGTAAGATTAATGTTTAGAATTTTGGCTAATAAAGCACATATTTTGGGGCTAACTCCTGATAAGGTACGAATGGGGGAAAAAAGAGGACTGATAATGTCTGAGCGCATAAGGAAGTTTATCCTACAGTTTTTTTATAGGTTTACTCATTGTAATTATAGGTATTTCTTGATGGAAGTCTAATATGGAATATAGATGAAGTATTTTTTGATATGTAGCAAATAAATTAGTCAATTTATAAGATAATTTAGAATACTTTTAATTGTACAGGATCGCTGAAAATTATCATTTGAAGTTTATTTGCAGTGGGAAGTTGGTAAAGAGTGTTAAAAGAAAAAAGTACAAATTTATAAAGATTTTCTGTCTCCAATTTTATTTTTATAGGCTCATTTATTGTAATTGTAGGTATTTTTTATGGAAGTTTAATATGGAAAATAAATGAAGTATTTTTTGATATGTAGCAAATAAATTAGTCAATTTATAAGATAATCTAGAATATTTTTAATTATACAGGATCGTTAAAAATTATCATTTGAAGTTTATTTACAGTGGGAAGTTGTAAAGAGTGTTAAAAGAAAAAAAAATACAAAGTTATAAAGATTCTCTTCCTCGTTTTATCCATTTGAGGGTGCACTCAGCTTATTCATTGCTTGAAGGAGCTTTAAAAATTCCACAAATTATTCAACATGCAATTTCTGATTATACGCCGGCTGTTGCTATTACAGATACAAATAATTTATTTGGTGCTTTGGAATTTTCTCAGCATTGTTTTTCTCATGGAATTCAACCAATTATAGGTTGTCAACTTGCTGTTGATTTTGGAGATGAAAATAATAATTTTTGTTTAATTAATGGTCGCTATCCTGCAAATCTTTGTTCTATCGTTTTGTTAGCGGCGAGCGAAATTGGCTATGATCATTTGGTTCGTCTTGTTAGTCGTGCTTACCTTGATCAGAATGATATTGCTATTCCTCATATCAGGGCAGATTTGCTGTTATCATACAGTGAAGGAATAATTGCTTTAACTGGTGGAAAGGGGGGACCTGTTAACTCTTTGCTGGCGGAAGATAAAACAGAATATGCTGTTAAACGATTAATTTATTTAAAAAAAATTTTTGGTGATCGGCTTTATGTGGAATTACAAAGGCATGGCTCTTACGATAAAAAAATAGAAGCTGAGCTTGTTGATTTGGCTTATGCATATGAAGTTCCACTTGTTGCTACTAATGAAGCTTTTTTTCTTAATAGAGAAGGATATGAAGCGCATGATGTCTTAATGGCGGTTGCAGAAGGACAAGTTGCTTCTAACCCAGACCGTAAACGTGTAACACCAGATCATTATTTAAAATCACAAGAAGAAATGGTTTCATTATTTTCTGATCTTCCAGAAGCTTTGGAAAATAGTGTTGAAATTGCACTGCGTTGTCATACTGCAACACCACTTCGAAAACCAATTTTGCCTCGTTTTATAGAACAATCTTCAGATGTAACTGCTGCTTTAGAAACAGAGGATAACGAATTATTAAATCAGGCTAAAACTGGTTTAAAAATGCGTCTTGATACAGTTGGGTTGGCAGAGGGGTATAGTATTGTAGATTATGAGAAACGGCTTGATTATGAAATTTCAGTCATTAAACGGATGAAATTTTCTGGTTATTTTCTTATCGTTTCAGATTTTATAAAGTGGGCAAAAAATCATGATATTCCTGTTGGTCCAGGACGCGGATCTGGTGCCGGTTCGCTTGTTGCTTATGCTTTGATGATCACAGATATTGATCCATTGCGTTTTTCTCTTCTATTTGAGCGTTTCCTCAATCCAGATCGTATTTCTATGCCAGATTTTGATATTGACTTTTGTCAGGAGCGGCGAGAAGAAGTTATTCATTATGTTCAAAAAAAGTATGGTTATGATCAAGTCGCTCAGATTATTACGTTTGGTAAGTTACAGGCGCGTGCGGTGTTGCGTGATGTTGGGCGTGTTTTAGAAGTACCTTATCGTCAGGTGGATTATCTTTCAAAACTAGTTCCCTCTACACCTGGGGTACAAATTGAATTGGCTGATGCTATTAAGGATGAGCCAAAATTTGAAGAAGAAAAGAAAAAAGATCCTGTCATTGGGCGCACATTAGATATAGCTCTTCAATTAGAGGGGCTTTATCGTCATGCTTCAACTCATGCTGCAGGAATTGTTATCGGGGATCGTCCGCTATCAGAGCTTGTTCCGATGTATCGTGATACTCATTCTAATATGCCGATTACGCAATTTAACATGAAACATGTTGAACAGGCTGGACTAGTAAAATTTGATTTTCTTGGATTGAAAACACTTACTGTTTTAAAAATGGCGGTAAATTTTGTCGCACGGAAGGGAATAAAAATAAATTTGTCGCATATCCCTTTAGATGATGAAGATTCCTACACCATGATGGCGCGTGGTGAAACGGTTGGGGTATTTCAGGTTGAAAGCTCTGGTATGCGTAGAGCGCTGATTGGGATGAAGCCAGATAGAATTGAAGATATTATCGCTCTTCTTGCGCTTTATCGTCCAGGTCCAATGGAAAATATTCCAACATATAATGCACGCAAACATGGGGAGGAAGAAATCGCTTCTATCCATCCTAAAATAGATCATTTGGTTAAAGAAACGCAAGGTGTCATTGTGTATCAAGAACAAGTGATGCAAATTGCTCAGGTACTTTCTGGTTATTCACTTGGGGAAGCGGATTTATTGCGTCGAGCTATGGGGAAAAAAATTCACACAGAAATGCAAAAACAACGTACGCGCTTTGTGGACGGTGCTATTTCTAGTGGAGTGGATAAAGACCAAGCTAACATGATTTTTGATCTTTTAGCTAAATTTGCGGATTACGGTTTTAATAAGTCACATGCTGCTGCTTATGCAATTGTTTCTTATCAAACGGCTTATATGAAAGCACATCATCCAGTAGAATTTTTAGCTGCTTCAATGACGTATGATATGACGAATACGGATAAACTAAATGACTTTCGGCGGGAAGCATTAAGGTTGGGGATTAAAGTTATTGCACCTTGTGTGCAAACATCACACCGTGTTTTTGAGGTGGGTGAAAATTGTATTTACTACTCTCTTGCTGCTGTCAAAGGTGTAGGAGAAGCGGTTGTTGATCATATCGTAACTTGCCGGGGAAATAAAGTTTTTGAGAATATAGAAGATTTTTGTGAGCGGATTGATCCCCGTATCGTTAATAAACGTGCGATGGAGAGTTTGATTTGTGCTGGTGCTCTTGATTGCTTCAATATTTCACGTGAAGTTTTGTTGAAAAATATTGAAACTCTTCATGCCCGTGCACTTCGTATTTTTGAGAATAATTTTAGTGGACAGACTGATATATTTGGTATGGAGGGTGGATTAAAAGAACCTTTGATTTTATTTGAAACAGACCCGTGGCTACCTTCTGAGAAGCTTTATCGAGAATTTCAAGCAATAGGTTTTTATTTTTCTGCTCATCCTTTAAATGAATATAAGGATATTTTAGCGAAAAAACGCATTCAGACTTTTGTAAATTTTTCCAATAAAATAAAAGAAGAAACAACTACTGTTCAGCTTTCTGGAACGGTTGTAGCAAAACGGGTTCGTAAAACAAAATCTGGTAAGAAAATGGGAGTTATTCAATTTTCTGATACAAGCGCCCAATATGAAACAGTTGTTTTTTCTGAAGAGCTTTCGCTTTATGAAGATATGTTAGAGCCTGGAGAATCTTTTATAATTACGGTAGGTGTAGAAAATCGTTCTGAAGAGGTTCGTTTGCAACTTAAGAGTCTTAGGTCTTTGGAGCAAGAAGCATCACAATTTTATAAAAAGATGCGTATTTTTATAAAGGAAGTTGATATACTTCCAAAAATTGAAAAAAATTTAAACTCTAATGGTAATGGAGAGGTAGGGCTTATTTTAATTCAAGAGGATGGAATACAAGAGGTTGAAATTATGCTGCCGAAAAAATATAAGATAAATTTACATGTAGCAAGTGTTATGAAATCAATCCATGGGGTTGTTGATGTGGAATTAACTTAAATTCATAAATATAAAGGGCTTCATTGGATGAGGTATTTTTTATATCAGAGGTTTAGAATTTTCTTAAATACCAATCCATTTACTTCTTCATTCCACTCTCATGTTAAGTTCAGAGCGTTATACATGTAAAGCCAGTTGAGATCTGACATGATTTTTTCCGGTGAGCGAATTTTCATTATGAAATTTCGTGCAACTGCTGTAAGACCGGTTGCATGGTAGACTATTCTGTTAAAGTTTCCACGTTTCTTTACAGCTGTAATACGGGGGGAGCGTACTTTTTTATAATGCAAAAGGGCTTCAGTTAATGTTAAGTTTTTAATAGAGAGTGCTTTGGCTAATGTAGCAGCATCCTCTATTGCCATTGCTGCACCTTGTGCAGCAAAAGGTAAGGCTGCATGTGCACAATCACCGACAAATACTTGTCGTTCTAAACCTATAAAACGATTATGCTTCATTTGAAAAAGTGGCCAATAGCTCCATTCATCAATATAATCAAAAATTTTCAAAATTTGAAAATTCCAATCTTTAAAAAGAAATTTAAGTCTTTCTTTTTCTCCTTTCTGATTCCACTCTTTTTTTGTATTTTCTCCATGAGTAATAGCTATTAAATTAAAAGTTTTTGCTGATGGCTTAATAGGATAAATAACCAGGTGATTTTTGGGCCCCATCCAAGCAGTAATTGTTTTCATACTTTTTAATAAAAAGCAAAAACTTTCAGGAAAATTTTTAGATTCTATTGTTGTCCGCCAAGCAATAAAGCCACTAAAATCTGCTTTTTCGTGAAAAGGAGCCAATTGGCGTAATGTCGACCAAACTCCATCGCATCCAATGAGAAGAGGTGTTGAATAAAGTTGGTATTGCTGTTTTCCAGTTGATGTAACTGTTTTTATATTCAGGCTGTTGGCTGTGTTTTGGGTAGATGATAAAATAGTTTCACCTGCTTTGTATTTAATGAGAGGATTTTCAATAACAGCATCGTACAAAACTTTTTGTAAATCTGCCCGGTGAATTGTTATATAAGGGGCTTTCCATTGTTTTTTTGATAAGCTGAGGAGATCAACATGCAGATGCGTTTTTAAAGAAATCCCATCTCTTATTTCCAAAAAGTGTGGTATCATTCCCATTTCAGTAAGTTTATCGAGAACTTTCCATTGAGCAAGAAGGCGTGTTGCATTAGGGGTGAGTTGGACACCAGCACCTATCGCATCAAGTTGTTTACATTTTTCAATAATGGTACTTTCTATACCTTGATGAGCAAGTGCTAAAGCTGAGCTTAAACCTGCGATACCCGCTCCGACAATTACTGGGGATTGATCAATTGGCCATTTCATTTCGTAAAATTAAAAATTGCATTACAAAAAGTTATTAGGATGATACAAACACCCTGTCGGTTTTGTTTGCTTATATGACAATGAGGGATTGTATCGATAAAGTGTTGAACAATAAGGACAAATTTTTTCATCAGCTGCTCCCATATCAATAAAAATATGGGGGTGATCAAATGGTTGTGTGGCTCCTACACACATAAATTCTTTTACACCAATTTCAATTACTTTATATCCAAGGTCATTTTGGAAATGAGGAATGTTATGATCAGCCATGGTATATAAGCTCTGAATAAATTATCTAGTAAGGTCTGATTAGACTCTCTAACTGTACTCTGTAATAAAGTGTATTATAATGCAAGGTGATTTTTAAGAAATTTGTGAATAAGAGTATTCTAAATTATTGTAAGATATCAAATATAAATAACATAACGAGAAAAATTAGTCGTTAATATGTGAGTGCTACAAGCAATTATAGGCGTGTTTATTTACCTATAAAGATTTTAAATATGCATATATACAGCATGCAAAGGTAACGTATAAAGGAAGATTAATAAAGTATATGGGACAGAAAGGAATAGATCAGATTTTTGTGCAGGATATAATGGTGAAAAGTCCGGCACGATTTGTTAATCGAGAATTTTCATGGTTACAATTTAATAATCGTGTGTTGATGCAAGCCGCTAATTCAGGATATCCTTTATTAGAGCGGGTACGATTTCTTTCGATTTCAGCGGCTAACCTTGATGAGTTTTTTATGGTTCGTGTCGCAGGTCTTGTTGCTCAAATTCGTGCTGGAATTACAGAATGTAGCGCAGATGGACATACACCTCAGGAACAACTCGATATTGTTCTCGCTGAAATTTCACGTTTACAGATCAGGCAACAACAGGAATTATGTAATTTATGTTATGAATTAAAACAGAATCATATTGAAATCATAGATTCCAATGAGCTCTCTGAGTTTGAAAAGTTATGGCTTGAAGAATATTTTTTTGATAAGATTTTTCCTGTTTTAACGTTTTTGTCTATAGATCCTTCTCATCCTTTTCCATTCATTCCTAATTTAGGTTTGTCTGTAGCCCTTTATTTAATACGGCAGAGCGATAAAAGTCCCGTTGTTATGTTATTGCGTATACCAAGTACTTTGAAACGCTTTATTCTTCTTCCTCAAAAAGGCAATAATTTTCGTTTTATTTCATTTGAAAATGTTATTAGCCTTTTTATTGACTGCTTATTTCCTGCCGATGAAATTAATGGATTAGGAATGTTTAGGGTTATTCGTGATAGCGATATTGAGGTAGAAGGGGACGCTGAAGATTTTGTTCGCTTTTTTGAAACTGCCCTTAAAAGGCGTCGTCGTGGGCAGGTTATTCGAATTGAATTTGATGCAAAAATGCCTAAACATTTACGCCAATTTATAATGGATGGATTGTCTGTTTCTACATATTATGTAAATATTTTAGACGGATTATTAGCACTTAATATGGTATCAGAAATTGCTGCTATTCCTCGTGATGACTTAAAGTTTATTTCTTATACTTCTCATTTCCCTGAATGTATTCATGCATATAATGGAGATTGTTTTGCAGCTATCCGTAAAAAAGATATTATAATACATCACCCTTATGAATCATTTGATGTTGTTATACAATTTTTACGTCAAGCTGCTGGCGATCCTGATGTTGTTGAAATTAAGCAGACCCTTTATCGCACATCGAATGATAGTCCAATCGTCAGTGCTTTAATTGATGCTGCTGAACGAGGTAAGTCGGTGATTGCTTTGGTAGAGCTTAAAGCGCGTTTTGATGAAGAGGCTAATATTCGTTGGGCGCGTGATCTTGAACGCGCGGGTGTTCAAGTTTTTTTTGGTTTTATTGCGTTAAAAACGCATGCTAAAATGTCTCTTGTCGTAAGACGTGAGGGAAAATGCTACCGTTCTTATGTTCACCTTGGAACCGGAAATTATCATCCAATTAATGCAAAAACTTATACCGATCTTTCTTTTTTTACTACTGATGACGATATTGGTCATGATATTGCGTTGCTTTTTAATTATATTGCTAAGTATGAGCGTCCCAATAAAACACTGAAGATTGCATTTTCACCTTTAACATTACGTGACCGCATTTTTGAGCATATAGAAAAAGAAATTTCTAATGCACAACAGGGGCGGTTTGCTGCTATTTGGATAAAGGTTAATTCACTGGTTGATCCTGAAATTATCGATTCTTTATATCGTGCTAGTCAAGCCGGGGTGCAGATAGATTTGATAGTGCGTGGTATATGTTGTTTACGTCCTGGTATCTCAGGGATTTCAGATAACATTCGTGTAAAGTCAATTGTAGGGCGTTTTCTTGAACATAGCCGCATTTTTTGTTTTGGTAATGGTGGAGATTTGCCTAGTGAGAATGCTCTTGTGTATTTAGGATCAGCTGATATGATGCCTCGTAATTTTGATCATCGTATTGAAATATTGGTTCCGATTTTGGATAAAACAGTTCGTAAAAAAGTTCTTTTACAGATTATGTTGGCTAATATTATTGATAATCAACAAAGTTTTGCTATATTAAGCGACGGAACATCAAAGCGTATAACACCACAAAACAATGAAAGTCCGTTTAGTGCGCAGGAGTATTTTATGACTAACGCAGGTTTTTCGGGGTGGAAAAAAACTTTTGGGTCTTCTGTTTCGCATTTGGTTTCATTGAATCGGCAACAGATTAAAAAAGTGTATACTGAATTCCAATGATATGTATAAACGCTCAAGGCCGACTCAAAGGACGTAAACCTGTCGCTGTTATCGATATTGGTTCAAATTCTGTTCGACTTGTTGTTTATGAAGGTCTTGTTCGTTCACCAACGGTTTTATTCAATGAAAAAATTCTTTGTGGTCTTGGTCAAGGGGTTGCAAAAACTGGATTTTTAGAAAAAAAATCAATAGAAATGGCGCTGCGGACATTAAAACGGTTTCGTGCACTTTGTCAACAAATTGGAGTTGATGAAATTTATACTTTAGCAACAGCTGCTGCACGAGAAGCAAAAAACGGATTATCTTTTATTAAGGATGCTGAAAATATTCTTCAGAGCAAAGTATATCTTCTTTCAGGAAATGAAGAGGCTGTTTATTCCGCGTATGGAGTTATTTCTGCTTTTTATCAACCAAAGGGCATTTCAGGTGATCTTGGTGGTGGAAGTCTTGAACTTATTGACATTTATGATTCCAATGTAGGTGAGGGGATAACTTTTCCATTAGGTGGTTTATGGTTACAGTATATGTCAAATGATAATATTGCTGTAGCAGAAAAGATTGTACATGAACAATTTTGCAAGTCTGGGGTTTTGTATCAAGGTTCAGCACATTGTTTTTATGCAGTGGGAGGTACTTGGCGTAATTTAGCAAAACTCCATATGGTAACTAAACATTATCCGTTGCCCGTTATGCATGGCTATGAGGTTGATGCAGCTGAAATGAAGTGTTTTTTACATCTTGTAGTCAATGGCAATATTGATGACATCAAGGGGATTTCTGCTATCTCAAAAAATCGTCGCCAATTGTTGTCCTATGGGGCGATTATTCTGATTGAACTTATCCAATGTATGAATTTTAAAAAAATAGTTTTTTCTGGTGCTGGAGTACGTGAAGGCTTTCTTTATTCACGATTGTTAGAAGAAATGCGTGGCTCAGATCCTTTAATTGCAGCATGTACGGAAATGGCTATTTTACGGGCGCGTTCACCAAAGCAAGCGGAAGAACTCATTGATTTTACTACCAATGCTTTTGAATCTTTTGGAATCTTAGAAACTGAAAATGAGTTTCGTTATCGTCAAGCTGCCTGCCTTCTTGCTGATATAGGTTGGCGTATACATCCAGATTATCGAGGTAATGAAGCGGCCAATCAAATAGCACTAGGATCTTATCCAGGAATTTCTCATGATGGTCGTATGTATGTTGCATTGGCTGTTTTTTTTCGTAATAAGGGCCTGCTAACTGATGAAGAAATTCCAGCTATTTTTCGGTTAGCAACTAAGAACACAATTAAAAAAGCGCGTATTCTTGGTGGAGTTATGCGTATTGCTAATCTTTTTAGTGCTTCCGTTGAGGGAATACTGCCTAATTTATTATGGTATAAAAAGCCAGGTCATATCATATTAAAAATTCCTGTGCGTTATGCTGATTTAATAGGTGATCGTCCTCTTGGGCGATTAAAGCGTTTATCAAAAATACTAAAAACTCCTCTTTCTTTTGAAACTTTTTGATTTTAATTATATAGGGGTTCTCTTTTATATTATATTTGTATGTTTAATATAGCTTAACATTAAGATTAAAAAAATATTAGCGAGCTTCTTTCATGCTTTACATAACTTATTACGGATATACACCTTAGGTGATATAAAGTAATAAAATTGTTTTCTTAAAATGATGATGTTTAAAATTTTTTTGCATTCGTCGTTTAGATAAAGTTAACTGATTTTTAAAGTTTTAAAAAATTAGTAAATTAAATAACACGGATACTTTACTTAGAATATGTTATCATTTTAAAGGTATGCATGGCTAAGTTTTTCTTTAATTTAAAATTGTTTGGTATTTATTTTTCCATTGCTAAAATAAAATCCTATCTGCCCTTTTAACATTTTTTCAGCTTTTTCACCAAATATTTCATAGCGCCAGCCATTCATTGCAGGAATATTTTTCGTTATATTGCCATTTGCGATTTTTTGTAAATCGTTGGAAGTTGCTATAATTTTAGGTGCAATACCGTTTTCATTTGCTACAAGCTTGAGTAATATTTTTAGAAGGTCAGTTGCTGCAGTTGTTGTATCATTAGGATTATATTGAGGAAGAGCAGGTAAAGTCGTAAGGTCTGTTTCTAGACCCTCATGAATAGCTTTAATTAATGTTTGCGTTATTGATAATTTATCCCATTTTTTGTTCAGGCTACGTAAACGCTTTAATGTGGATTCATCTTTAGGTTGTTGAGTTGCGATTTCAATGAGGCACTCATCTTTCATAATATGTCGGCGTGGGATATTATATTTTCGTGCTTCGCGTTCACGCCAAGCTGCTATTTTTTGTAAAATAGCAAGTTCGCGAAGTTTTTTGACTTTTCCTTTTACTTTTTTCCACGCTTCGTCTTCTGGCAAGTCATAAGTTTGTGGTGTAGAAAGAACTTTTATTTCGTCATCCATCCAGTGTGTGCGTTTGTTTTTTTCTAGTTGTTTTTTTAGTAAGAGGTAAACGTCTCTTAAATATGTTACATCTGAAAGCGCATAAAGTAGTTGTTTGTCGGAAAGAGGACGGTAGCTCCAGTCTGTAAAACGTGATGATTTATCAAGGAGATGACCTGTACAGCGCTTTACAATTTGATCATAGGAAATAGAATCGCCAAATCCGCAGATTGATCCCGCTATTTGGGTATCAAAAAGAGGACAGGGAATGACGTTTCCAAGATGATAAATTGTTTCGATGTCTTGACGTGCAGAATGAAAAACTTTGATAATTTTTTTATCTATCATTAAATCAAAAAATGATTGTAAATTAATATCTTTTGATATGGGATCAATCAGTATTGTGGTATTTGGAGAGGCTAGTTGAATAAGGCATAATTGTGGCCAAAAAGTTGTTTCACGGATAAACTCTGTGTCTACTGCAACAAAATCAGAGTTACGTAAAGTTGTAATAGCCTTTTCAAGGTCTACTGTTTTTGTAATTAATTTTATCATTTTATTTATAACCAGATAATTAAATTTATATTTTTTTAAGTTTTGGCTATCATATTTAGCATCTCTTATTTTGTATAATAAGTTCTATTATTCTATTATAGTCAGATAAATAAATTTATCTCTTATTATATATTATATTTTTTTTGATTCTTTGTTGTCATAGCTTGACAAATAGCTTTTAAAAAGCGTTTGTAGCGCAATATGAAATGTTACAATCAAAAAGGTAAAAACTATGCACCGTTATCGCAGTCATAATTGCGCTGCTCTCCGTAAATGTGATGTAGGAACACAGGTTCGTCTTTCTGGATGGGTTCATCGTGTTCGCGATCACGGCGGGATCCTTTTTATAGATTTACGTGATCATTTTGGAATCACACAAATCGTTATTGATCCAACTTCACCCGCTTTTAAGTTGATTGAAAAAGTGCGTTCTGAATGGGTTATTTGTGTCGATGGGGAAGTACGTGCGCGTTCTGATGAAGTTATTAATACAGCTCTTCCGACAGGTGAAATTGAAGTTTTTTTGAAAAAGGTAGAGATTCTCTCAAAAGCAGATGAACTTCCTTTACCTGTTTTTGGAGAGCCTGATTATCCAGAAGATATTCGATTGAAATATCGTTTTCTTGATTTACGTCGCGAAACTATGCATAAAAATATAATGCGCCGTGCTGAAATTATTACTGCTATTAGACGGTATATGCAAGATAATGATTTTACAGAATTTACCACGCCACTTTTAACTGCTTCTTCTCCAGAAGGGGCACGTGACTTTTTGATTCCCAGCCGTATTCATCAAGGAAAATTTTATGCGTTGCCGCAAGCACCTCAACAATACAAACAATTGCTGATGATGTCTGGTTTTGACCGTTATTTTCAAATTGCTCCGTGTTTTAGAGATGAGGATCCACGAGCTGATCGACTTCCAGGTGAATTTTACCAATTAGATGTTGAAATGAGTTTTGTTGAGCAAGAGGATGTTTTTTCAATAATGGAACCAATTATGCGTTCTATTTTTGAAGAGTTTTCAGATGGGAAACCTGTAACACAGCATTTTCCTCGTATTACTTATGATGAAGCAATGCAAAAATATGGTTCTGATAAGCCTGATCTGCGTAATTCAATAATTATGGAAGATGTTTCTCAGCACTTTTATGATTCTGGTTTTAAAGTTTTTTCTCAAATTTTAGCTGATGATAAAAATGCAAAAATTTGGGCTATTCCAGCTAAGACAGGCGGAAGTCGTGCTTTTTGTGATCGTATAAATAAATGGGCGCAAAGTGAAGGGCAACCAGGTCTTGGTTATATTTTTTGGCGTGAAGAAGAAGGAAAATTTGAAGGAGCAGGTCCTATTGCCAAAAATATTGGTGAACAGAGAACTGAAGCTGTTCGTACCCAACTTGGTCTTGATGGTGGTGATGCGTGTTTTTTTGTTGCGGGAAATCCTAAGAAATTTTTATCTTTTGCAGGATTGGCACGTACACATATAGGAGAAGAATTAGGCCTTGTTGATCATGAATGTTTTTCTTTAGCTTGGATTGTTGACTTTCCATTTTTTGAATGGAATGAAGATGAAAAAAAGCTTGATTTTGCACATAATCCTTTTTCTATGCCTCAGGGAGGGCAAGATGCTCTTGATTGTCAGGATCCTCTGACTATTAAGGCTTTTCAATATGATCTTGTATGCAATGGTTATGAGATTGCATCAGGTGGAATTCGTAATCATTCTCCAGAAATGATGCTTAAGGTTTTTGGTCTTGTTGGGCTTACTGAGGAAGTGGTAAAGGACCGTTTTGGTGCTCTTTATCGTGCGTTTCATTATGGTGCTCCACCACATGGAGGTATGGCTGCTGGTATTGATCGTATTATTATGCTTTTACAAGGGGTTAAAAATTTACGTGAAATTACCTTGTTTCCAATGAATCAGCAGGCTCTTGATCTTTTAATGAGCGCTCCATCTAATGTTTCTACCGTACAATTGCGTGATTTAGGTATTCGAATTGCTTCTTTAAAAGAGAATAGTTGATAAATTTTTCTTTAATAGAGTATGATACTATTTGCATGTAATGAGGCTGTAGTGCCTTTAAATTAAAAAAAATGTATATGTTGTCTAAATAATTTTAGGCTGTATGTTGATTGAAGCTCTTCAAAAGTATTGAAGAGCTCATACAGTGCTTTATTATTAAATAATCTAGTATTTTTATGATAGTTATTAGTTAGAGAAGTTTAATAATAATATTTATGTAATTATTTTTAAATATATTATCTTATTGTTATATCAAAAATAACTCTATTTTAGAATATTGATAATTTCTATGTATCGTAAAATAAATATTCAAATAGGCGCATAAAATTTTCAAATTGATGTAACTGATTGTTCGTGTTTTAATTACAATGTTTATTTTATCTATTTTATTTTTAATAAAAATGATTGAGTGATAAAAGATTGAACTTAAAAATTTTGTGGAATAATTACTCATTATTTTGGGAATTGTTACCTTAATTGTTATGTCTGATAAAATGATTTTACCTTTTGATAAAAAAACTGTTAAACCAATAGAATTATGCTCTGCCTTACAGGAGCGTTATTTGGCTTATGCGCTTTCCACTATTACTCATCGTGCATTACCTGATGTGCGGGATGGGTTAAAGCCTGTGCATCGTCGTATTATTCATGCGATGCGTTTACTTAAACTTCATCCTGGACAGTCTTATGCTAAATGTGCGCGGATTGTTGGGGATGTAATGGGAAAGTTTCATCCTCACGGTGATGCGTCTATTTATGATGCGTTGGTGCGTTTAGCTCAAAATTTTGCAGTTCGCTATCCGTTAATTGATGGACAAGGCAATTTTGGTAATATTGATGGTGATAATGCTGCTGCTATGCGTTATACGGAAGCGCGTATGACTGAAGTGGCTGCGCTATTACTTGAAGGGATTAATGAAAATGTTATTGATTTTCGTTTAACTTATAATGAAGAAGATGAAGAACCTGTTGTTTTACCAGGTGCTTTTCCTAATCTTTTAGCGAATGGTTCATCAGGCATTGCGGTTGGTATGGCAACGTCTATTCCACCTCATAATGTTGCTGAATTATGTGATGCTGCATTGCATTTAATTTCTCATCCGAGTGCAAGTGATGAGGAGTTAAATCAATTTGTTCTCGGGCCTGATTTTCCAACAGGAGGCATTTTAGTTGAACCTAAAAAGAGTATTCAGGAATCTTATCGTACGGGGCGTGGTTTTTTTCGGTTGCGTTCACGTTGGTATAAAGAACTTGGTAATCGTGGCTCTTATGTTGTTGTTGTAACTGAAATTCCATATCAAGTTCAAAAGTCACGTCTTATAGAAAAAACTGCAGAATTACTTCTTGCTCGGCGATTTCCAATGCTTGAGGATATTCGTGATGAATCTGCAGAAGATATTCGTATTGTGCTTGTTCCTAAGAATAGAACAATTGATCCTGAGATTCTCATGGAATCCCTTTTTAAATTAACTGATTTTGAAATAAGGTTTCCTTTGAATCTTAACGTTTTATCTTTAGGAAAAGTGCCAAATGTTCTCTCTTTACGTGAAAGTTTGCGACAATGGCTTAAACATCGTCAAGAAGTTCTCGTTCGTCGTTTTACTTATCGTCTTGATGAAATTGGTTGTCGATTAGAAATTTTACATGGTTATCTTATTGCATATTTGAATCTTGATGAGGTAATCCAGATTATTCGTGAAGAAGATGAGCCCAAAGAGGAATTGATTATACGCTTTGAGTTAACGGAAAATCAAGCTGAAGCGATTCTGAATATGCGGTTACGTGCTTTACGGAAGCTTGAAGAATTTGAAATTAGAAAAGAATTTGAAACTCTTGAGGCTGAAAAAATTAAATTACAAAATTTGTTAAGTTCTAATACAGAACAATGGAAAGTAATTTCAGAAGAGATAATGAAAGTTCGTAAAACTTTTGGTCCAGAAACTAATTTAGGAAAAAGACGTACAACATTTGAAAATGCACCGAGATATGATGTCAATGAAATTCATCAAGCTATGATTGAAAAAGAGCCTGTAACAATCGTTATTTCAGAAAAAGGTTGGATGCGTGCTTTAAAAGGTCACTTGAGTGATTACACAATACTTTCTTTTAAAGCAGGAGATTATTTGAAGTTAGCATTTCCAGCATTTACGACAGATAAGATTGTTATGATAAGCACAAGCGGAAGGTTTTTTACTATTAATGCAAATATTCTACCTGGGGGTAGAGGGCATGGTGAACCAATTCGCATCCTGATTGATATGGATGATGAAGATGATATTTTTACAGCTTTTGTACATAACGCACAAGAGAAACGGCTTTTGGTTTCATCTCATGGAAATGGTTTTATTGTTCCTGAAGCAGAGGTGATTTCTAATACGCGAAAAGGAAAGCAAGTTATGAATGTAAAGTCTCCTGACAAGGTTAAGCTTTGCATTTTGGTAGAAGGTGATCATATCGCAGTGGTTGGAGAAAATCGCAAGATGCTGATTTTTTCTGTTCAAGAAATACCGGAAATGAATCGTGGTAAGGGAGTACGCTTGCAGCGATATAAAGAAGGTGGTATTTGTGATGTTAAAACTTTCAATTTATTAGAAGGTTTGAGTTGGCAAGATACAGCTGAGCGTAATTTTAATCGCCAATCTTCTGAACTGACTGAATGGATAGGCACACGCTCTGGAGCAGGACGTTTAGTTCCTAGAGGATTTCCTAAATCAGGAAAATTTATCAATTAATATAATGCAGCGCTAAATTATAAAGGCTTAGGAAAAAGACATCTTATTTTATTACTAAGCCTTTTGATATTATATATTATTTTAAATTTTGTTGCATGAAAAAACGTCCACGCTCTGCCCATAAAACAAGGGCTATGGCAATAAGGCTTAAAAAGAAAAATCCTGCCGAATTAGGAATTGTTGTTTCATCAAATTGTTGTGCAATAAAGAGAGAAAGACTTGCACCAATAGAGCTTTGAAGGAAGCCAGATACAGAAGATGCAGTTCCAGCAATATCTCCTAAAGGCTCAAGAGCAAGTGTATTAAAGTTAGCCATCATACCTCCGCATGCAAACATTAATGTACAATATAATAGCATGTAGAAAGGAAATGGAATAACACCATCTGCAAAGATTGAACCAATGAACCAAATACACGAAACAGCGCAAAATAAAAGAAGCATGCTATGAGAAATACGTCGCATCCCAAAACGTCCAACAAATAGAGAGTTTAGAAGGCATGCTATAACTTCAAATGCTGCACTAACCGCAAAAGCTATTGGAAACCAGAATCCTAAATTATAAATGCCGCCATAAACTTGTTGTGATGTATTAATAGCAATAAAAATACAGCCTAAGATAATTGAAGCAGCAAGTGTATAACAAAGACTGGAACGTGTAGTTATAACCAGCTCAAGGTTTGTTTTAATAGAGGAAAAAGAAAGAGATCTTTGTACATGAAGGGTTTCAGGCAAACGTGTATAAATCCAAACCATTAGTCCAAAGCCAATTGCTGCCATGAACATAAAAATAAGGTGCCAAGATCCGAATGACAAAATTATTTGTCCCACTGCTGGCCCAATCATTGGTGCAATGAGAAAAACCATCATAACTATAGATATAACTTCTGCCATTTTTCTACCGCTATAGAGGTCACGTATAATGGAAATTATGATTACACGCATGGCTGCTCCACCCATACCTTGTAAAACGCGTAAGACAAGCAATACAGGAAAACTTGATACGAATGCACAGCAAACAGACGTAATTGAATAAAAAGCAAGGCCAATAAGAATAAGTTTACGGCGTCCATAACGATCACTTATAGGACCAAAGAATATTTGTGTCACTCCATAGCTGATAAGGTAACAAGAAATAATATAATTCTGATAATTTTCATTATTAATATGTAAGCTTTCTAAAATAGAAGGCATAGCTGGTAGGACAATATCAATGGCTATAGAATTAATTATCATAAGCGATGCAAGAAGAATAACAAATTCTTTATATCCAATGCTCTCTTTAATTGTATCTATGTGTTTTTGCTCATCGATTGAACGTAACATATCTATCCTTTAAAAGTAAAAGACTCGGCTGAAAATTTTTTATAAAAACGCAGAATAAGTCAGAAAAAAATCATGACATATTAAATGAAATATTGTTTTCTTTAAGAAGTTTTTGCAACTCATTGTTTTGAAACATTTCTTTAACAATATCGCAACCACCAACAAATTCACCTTTAATATAAAGCTGTGGAATTGTGGGCCAATTTGAATAATCCTTTATTCCTTGACGTAATTCATTTGAAGTTAGAACATCAATTCCTTTATAATTTAATCCTAGATATTCTAGGATTTGAACAACTTGTCCAGAAAAACCGCATTGCGGAGCGGTAGGTGTTCCTTTCATGAATAAAACGATATCATTTGTCTTAATTTCTTTTTCAATAAAGTCATGAGTGACAGTCATTATCATCCCCCAATATTGCGGATTTAAGAATGTACATATTCTTACATTAAAATTTTTCTTGTAATCGTATTTATAGAATGAATGCAAGAAGAAATTTAAAAATCATTCGGGATACTTGTTTGAAGTGCCAACGCGTGTAGAGCATCTCCCATACTTCCTTTAAGAGCATCGTAGACCATTCTATGTTGTTGAATACGGCTTTTGTCTCGAAAACTATTTGAAATGACTTCTGCGGCATAATGCTCACCATCTCCTGCAAGGTCACGGATTATAACTTTTGCATCAGGAATACTTTCGCGAATCAAAACTTCAATTGCATGAGCACTCATAGCCATATTGATTTTCCTTTGTTTTTATCATTTCAATAATAGTATATAGCTGGTTAAAATGAATAGTTATTGAGTTTCATTCATAAATTGGGGAAACCAGCTTTCATAAGCTTTTGTAAGTTCTGATACCGAAAGTTTTAAGACTCCTTCTATATCAAGCGCATCACCTTCAACTGTACCAAGTTCTGTGAAGGAAATTTTATTTATTTGTGCTAAACTTTTAAAGTCATTAAGTGCATCGGGTTTAATCGCCAAAAGATAACGTCCTTGATCTTCACCAAAAAGCTCAGCATGATGCGGGAATATGTTGCTTAATCGTGCTTTAATGCCTTTACCCGACTTAATTACTATTTCTGCAAGGGCAATAGCTAGTCCTCCATCAGAAAGGTCATGAGCGGCATGCACAAAACCACGGTTAATAACATCTCTAACAAATTGTCCATGCTTCTTTTCAAGTTGTAAATCTATATAAGGTGGTGAGCCTTCGTCAATATTTAAGATATCACGCGCATAAATTGATTGCCCTAAATGTGATCCACAAGATCCAATCAAAATGATACTGTCTTTATTGTGCATACCACCGATTGTTACCATTTTAGACCAATCATCAAGAATTCCTACACCAGCTATTGTAGGTGTAGGCAGGATTGATTCTCCATTGGTTTCATTGTAAAGGGAAACATTCCCAGAGACGATAGGGAAATCAAGAGCTTTACAAGCTTCACCTATGCCTTTAATAGCAAAAACCAATTGTCCCATAATTTCAGGTTTTTCAGGATTACCAAAATTTAGATTATCTGTAGCTGCCAATGGTGTTGCACCTGTAACACTGATGTTACGCCAACATTCTGCAACAGCTTGTTTCCCTCCTTCATAAGGATCAGCTTCACAATAACGAGGTGTTACATCAGAAGAAAAGGCGAGGGCACGTTTATCATTATTACTTACACGAATGATTCCTGCATCACCTCCAGGAGAAACAAGACTATTTCCTTGTATGAGTGTATCATATTGTTCATAAACCCATCTTCGTGAACTTTGATTAGCAGAGTTCAATAATGTAAGGAGTACAGAGGAAAAATTTTCGACTATTTCAATATCTTCTGCTTTGAGGAAAGGTTTTTTTGTAGGCTCCTTCCAAGGACGATCGTAAACAGGTGCTTCATTCCCAAGTTCTTTGATTGGAAGGTTTACTACTTCTGTTCCTTGATGCAATACGCGAAAACGTAAATCATCTGTTGTTTTCCCAATAATAGAAAAATGAAGTCCCCATTTATGAAAAATTGCAGCGGCTTGCTTTTCTAATTCCGGTTTAAGAACCATAAGCATGCGTTCTTGACTTTCAGAAAGCATCATTTCATAAGCCGTCATGTTTTCTTCACGAACGGGCACGTTATCGAGATTTAGGGTTATTCCTAAATTACCTTTTGCACCCATTTCAACTGAAGAGGATGTCAGTCCTGCAGCTCCCATGTCTTGAATAGCTACGACAGCTCCTAAACTCATTAATTCTAAACAAGCCTCAAGAAGACATTTTCCAGTAAAAGGATCACCTACTTGAACAGTTGGACGTTTTTCACTAACTGAATCGTCAAATTCTGCAGAAGCCATTGTTGCTCCACCAACACCATCACGTCCTGTTTTGGCTCCAAGGTACACAACGGGAAGTCCAACTCCCTGCGCTTTAGAATAAAAAATAGAATTTGTTTTTGCTATACCAGCTACAAAAGCATTAACAAGAATATTTCCATTATAACGTTTGTCAAAATTTATTTCTCCACCGACAGTTGGAACACCAAAAGCATTACTATAACCACCAATTCCAGAAACAACACCAGAAACAAGATGCCGTGTTTTAGGGTGATCTGGAGCTCCAAATCGCAATGAATTCATAGCCGCAACTGGGCGAGCTCCCATAGTGAAGACATCACGTAAAATTCCGCCAACACCCGTTGCTGCACCTTGATAAGGTTCAATGTAAGAAGGATGATTATGGCTTTCCATTTTAAAAACTACGCATTGGCCTTTTCCAATATCAACAACTCCTGCATTTTCACCAGGTCCTTGAATGACACATTTTCCTTCCGTTGGTAAAGTTTTTAGCCATCTTTTGGATGATTTATAAGAACAATGTTCATTCCACATTGCAGAAAATATTCCAAGCTCGGTAAATGTCGGCTCCCTACCAATTAAGGTTAAAATATGTTGATATTCATCGTTTTTTAAGCCATGTTGTGCAACTAATTCTGGCGTAATGGCGATGTTATTGCAGATATTCATGAGTATTTATTCCATAAAATTGACAGAAATTTAGCATTTTTGTTTAGCAGCTTGGAGTACTAGCGATTGTGTTTTTGTTTAATAACGAAATAGTTTATAAGTTGAAATTTTTGTTATTCTTTGATGAACTAAAAGACAAAAAGTGACCTTAATTTTTATATGTTTAAACGATAAAGACTTTAATAAGACCATTCATACAATTACGGAATCGTTCTTTCATCTAAAAATAATTAAGTAAAGCAACTCCTCTTATAATAATCATACGTTTGTTAATTCTAAAACGCTTTGAAAAAGTAAACGACTATCGCTACCACCATGTGCCGGTTCGATGAAATTTTCAGGATGAGGCATCATGCCAAGAATGTTACCATTTTTATTAGTAATACCAGCAATGTCGTTAATTGAACCATTCGGATTTGTATTTTCTGCATAACGAAAAATGATTTGTCCGTTATCTTCCATTTGCTTTAATGTTTCATTATCAACAAAGTAATTTCCATCGTGGTGTGCAACAGGGCAATTAATAATTTGTCCTTTAGAATAATACCGAGAAAATTTTGTGTTTGCGTTAACAACTTCAAGTTTTATTTTACGACAAACAAACTTTAATGAAGCATTACGCATTAAAGTACCAGGTAATAATCCAGCTTCTAATAAAATTTGAAACCCATTGCATATACCAATTATTGTGGTACCTTTTTGCGCTTTTTCACGTACAGCTTGCAAAACAGGTGTTCGTGCTGCAATAGCTCCGCATCTCAAGTAGTCACCATAAGAAAAGCCACCAGGAATAATAATTACATCTACATTTGGGATTGTTGCTTCTGTTTGCCAAATTTTTAATGGCTCAATTCCCGTTATATGGGTTAGTGCTGCAATCATGTCATGATCACGATTTAATCCAGGTAATTGAATAATAGCGGTTTTCATAGATTTATTTGCCTAAATGATTTCAATCATATAATTTTCAATAACAGGATTAGCGAGTAATGCTTTACACATTTGCTCAAGTTTTTGTTTTGCAGCTTCAACAGGCATGTCATCAAGATCGATATCAAAAACTTTTCCCTGGCGAATAGAGTGAATACCTTTAAAATCTAAACTTTTTAACGCACCAGTGATTGCTTCTCCTTGTGGATCAAGAACGCTATTTTTCAAAGTAACGGTAATGCGGGCTTTCATTTTTTATATCCCATTATTAAAAACATTTTTTGAGAAATAATACTTATTGTATCAAAGAAGATATTATACATGAAACTTTATATTTATTTTACTAGAACTGGACCGCTTGGTCGCGGAGGTTCATTTTCATTGATAATACCAAGGCGCTTTGCGACTTCTTGATAAGCATTAATAAGTCCTCCCATATCACGGCGAAAACGATCTTTATCCATTTTTTTTCGTGTTTGGATATCCCATAATCGAGCGGAATCAGGTGATATCTCATCAGCAAGAACAATGCGCATTGTTTCATCTTCCCATAAGCGACCAAATTCCATTTTAAAATCAACTAATTGAATATTAACGCTGGCAAAAAGCCCAGAAAGGAAGTCATTAATACGAACAGAGAGTTGCATAATATCTTCTAATTCTTGCGGAACAGCCCATCCAAAGGCGGTGATATGTTCTTCAGTTACCATTGGATCATCAAGAGAATCATTTTTATAATAAAACTCAATGATAGACTGCGAAAGAGGGGTTCCTTCTTCCAAACCTAAACGTTTGGAAAGAGAGCCTGCAGCAACGTTACGAACAACAACCTCTAATGGAATAATTTCAACAGCTTTAATAAGCTGTTCACGCATATTTATACGCTTGATAAAATGTGTTGGAATTCCTAAACGACCAAGGTGGTTAAAAATATGTTCTGAAATACGGTTATTTAAAACTCCTTTTCCGTCAATGATTTCATGTTTTTTGGCGTTGAAGGCAGTTGCATCATCTTTGAAAAATTGAATATAAGTTCCTGGTTCAGGTCCCTCATATAAAATTTTAGCCTTGCCTTCATAAATACGGTGGCGACGATTCATTATGATTCTCTTTATTTGAGAAATTTAAATAGCATTGGTAAATACTATTATCCTAATTAACAAAAATTCTCAATGATTGCTACGGGACTTCCTACAGTTTTTATTTTGTTTTTTGCAGTATATAAGTAGATCAAAGAGGGCTATACTGTTTTATCATATTTTTGCAAGAAAATGGGAGAGCACCATAAGTCCTTCAGGCCATGGACCATGTCCAGATTCTGCATTAATGTGTCCGGATTGCCCAGCATCAACAAAAAGTGCTCCCCAATCATTAGCAAGCTTTTCTGCGACTGAAAATTGGCAAAACTCATCATTACGACTAGCTATAACTACGGAAGGAAAAGGCAATTTTTTACTATGATATGGTCCAAATGTTTTTAAATGTCGTGGACGTATTGTGTCCTTGGCAACATCTGGAGGAGCAACAAAAAAAGCACCACAGATTTTTTCCGAATTTTTTACAACGGCATGAATAGCTGTAGGAACTCCTAAGGAATGGGCAATGATAGCAACAGGTTTTTGAGCTTGTGCAATGGCAGTTTTAACTTCATTAACCCATTCTTCACAAACGGGTTTTGACCAATGTTTTTGTTGAACGCGGCGAGCTGTAGATAATTTTTGTTCCCAGCGTGTTTGCCAATGATCAGAACCAGACCCTTTGTAACCTGGTACAATAAGAATGTCGAGTTGATTTACTTTCATAAACTGTTTTCTTCATTATAAGAGGGGATGAGCATTAAGTATAAACTTAAATAATCTATTTTGTATAAAACTTTTGTCATTTCCCAAACACGCGATCAAAAATAGTGTCTATATGTTTTGTATGATAGGAAAGATCAAATTTTTCGCGAAGTTCTGCTTCGCTTAAAACTTTTGCAACATCTTTATCATTCAGCAGTTCTTCTAAAAAATCTTTATCCTGTTCCCAGACTTTCATCGCATTTCGTTGTACAAGTCTATAAGCATCTTCGCGGCTGATACCAGCTTGTGTGAGCGCTAAAAGTACTCGTTGTGAATGAATAAGTCCATGAAATTTATTGAGGTTTTTTTGCATATTTTCTGGGTAGACAATTAAATTTTCAATAACGGATGTTAACCGAGAAAGAGCAAAGTCAAGTGTAATAGTGGCATCAGGGCCGATGTAACGCTCAACGGATGAGTGAGAAATATCACGTTCATGCCAAAGAGCTACATTTTCCATAGCTGGTATTGTAAATGCACGTATCATACGCGCTAATCCAGTTAAATTTTCTGTTAAAACTGGATTACGTTTATGGGGCATAGCAGATGAACCTTTTTGCCCAGGTGAAAAATGCTCTTCTGCCTCAAGAACTTCTGTCCTTTGTAGGTGGCGTATTTCAATAGCAAGTCTTTCAATAGATGAGGCAATAACACCAAGTGTTGCAAAAAACATAGCGTGACGATCGCGTGGCACCACTTGAGTGGAAACAGGTTCGGCATGCATTCCAAATGCTTTTGCTACGTGTTCTTCAACGCGTGGGTCAATATTCGCAAAAGTTCCTACAGCGCCTGAAATGGCACAAATAGAAATTTCTTCACGAGCTGAAAGAAGACGCTTGTGGCAGCGAAAAAATTCAGCATATGCAAGAGCAAATTTTATTCCAAATGTTGTTGGTTCGGCATGAATACCATGGCTACGCCCAATAGTAATTGTGTCTTTATGTTCAAAAGCACGTTTTTTTAATGCCTTTAGAAGGAGCTCTATATCATTTAACAAAATATCACTCGCTCGCATTAATTGTACATTAAACGTTGTATCTAGAATATCTGATGATGTCATACCTTGATGGATAAAACGAGATTCTGGTCCAATAAATTCAGCTAAGTGAGTTAAAAATGCTATAACATCATGCTTAGTGATTGCTTCAATTTCATTAATGCGGTTTACATCGAATTTAGCTGCTTTTCCTCTTTCCCAAATGACTTTGGCTGCTTCTTTAGGAATACTACCTAATTGGGCTAATGCATCACAGGCGTGCGCTTCAATTTCAAACCAAATACGGTATTTCGTTTCAGGTGACCAAATTGTTACCATTTCAGGGCGGGAATAACGTTCTATCATATTTTTTTCCTTATTGTTCTAGGTTTGCGGCTTGGCGCAATGCATTAATATGTGCTTTATAAATCTCTTTGTTGCCGTTTGGGGCATAAATTGCAGAACCTGCAACAAATACATTTGCGCCCGCTTTTGCAGCTATTCCGATTGTATCAACAGTGATACCGCCATCAACTTCAAGATCAATAGGTCGGTTAACAATCATATTTTTGATTCGCTTGATTTTATCTTTCATTGCTGGAATAAAACTTTGTCCACCAAAGCCAGGGTTAACTGTCATAATTAAAATGAGATCTATTTGATCAAGTAAATAGTCAAGAACATGTTCTGATGTGCTTGGATTAATTGAAACTCCTGCTTTTTTTCCCATTGCTTTTATTATTTGTAGTGAGCGATGGGTATGAGGGCTTGCTTCAGCATGAATGGTTATTATATCTGCTCCTGCTTTTGCGAAAGCTTCAAGATAAGTGTCTGCTGGTGAAATCATTAAATGAACGTCAAATATAGCTTTAGTTAATGGACGCAGAGCCTTAACAACATCAGGTCCAAAAGTAATATTAGGAACGAAGTGACCATCCATGATATCGAGATGCAGCCAATCTGCTCCAGCATCAACAACATCTAATACTTCTTGACCAAGTTTTGAAAAATTAGAAGCCAAGAGTGAAGGTGCGATGAGGTGAGAACGAGGCATGAATATCTCCTTAGTTGGATTTTTAGCATGTAGTCCTGTGTATTAAAAGATCATTTATGCTATGATTGAAAGGTGAGAAATGTAATAAATTTTTTTATTGAAAAATTGTTCTAAATTTAAAAAGTGATTATGAGTGAAAAATATGTCAAATCATACAACACATTTCATACCTAAACTTCAAGATATTGCTACTGTTTCCTCGCAGGAATATCGGGATACTATGAGTCATTTTGCTGGAGCCGTACATATTGTGACTACAAATGGTATTAAAGGCAAGCGTGGTGTGACTGTTTCAGCATGTTGTTCCTTATCAGATGATCCTCCAACACTTCTTGTTTGTTTAAGGCGTCATAATCCTAAAAATAAATTATTCATGGATAATGAAAATTTTTGTGTTAACACTTTGGCGGGAAAACACCGATTATTAGCAGATATTTTTTCTAAGCGTTGCAATTTAACACAAAATGAATACTTTGATATGACTCAATGGGGTACTTTACAGACTGGAGCACCTAGTCTCTTAGATGCTTTAGCATCAATTGATTGTCGTTTAATTTGTTGTCACGAGCATGCAACTCACTATGTTTTGGTTGGTGAAGTTGTTGCAGTAAATCGTAATCAAGAAAAAGATGCTTTGATATATTTAAATCGAGGATATCATACTTCGCCCTTATAATTGTTTTTGATACATATCGATTTTTATTAGTGTGTTTTTTCAACAATAGGATTATATTTTACGTGCGTTTTCATTGCCATGTTTTTTTCTTTTTAAGCTTATATTAGAAGGATATTTATGGAAATGTAGTGATAGATTTTGCTCAGGTTAGTAACATATTGTATAATAAAAGGTCGTTGAAGATTTTAAGTGGTGGAGCATATTTACATGTTTCTATAGGCGTATTTTACTCTTGCGTTGATTAGGGTTGCACAATATATAGACCGCGCATATCATATATGGAGGTTTATGGCATGAGCGAACAGGTTGATGTCCAATATCGTCCTAGTGAAGATGAGCCTTTTATGAATGAACAACAAAAGGCATATTTTCGTGCTAAATTAATTTCTTGGAAAAATGATATTTTAAGGGAAGCACGTGAAACTTTGGAAAATTTACAGGAAAATAATGCTGGTCAACCAGATTTGACCGATAGAGCATCTTTTGAAACTAATCGTACAATTGAATTACGCGCTCGTGATCGTCAAAGAAAGCTTATTTCAAAGATAGATGCTGCTTTGGAGCGCATTGATAATGGGACTTATGGATTTTGTGAAGAGACGGGCGAACCTATTAGTATCAAACGTCTTGAAGCAAGGCCAATTGCAGTTTTGTCGTTAGAAGCACAGGAACGTCACGAACGAAGAGAAAAGGTTTATCGTGATGATTAAGGTCGATTGAAAGTACAAATCCATAAAATATTTTGAACTGATTGGATATTTTATTTGTTTTGGATAGGTATAGATAAAGATGGTTCTTGCCGTCCTTCAATTTCAGCGGTAATTACCGAATCTTTTAAAGGTTGATTCGATAAAGGTGCAGGGACATCATTTTGCATTTCATTCATTAAAAAAGGTACTTTTTCTTCAGAGTTATGGCATTGATTAGGTACTGTTAATGTTGGTTGTATATGCTGTTGTGGTTTGAAAGCATTTGCATGCGCGGAGTTTTCATCTCCGGTAATGTTAGATTCTATAATGATGTCTGTTTGCCCACCAATTAAGATTAAATGCTCTGTATTATCGCGACGTATTAAAATAAGACGGCGAGTTTGATCAATAGCGATTGTATCGCATATAGTTAATCGAAGTGGATATTTATTTCTAATGTTTAAATTTCTTATACTTAAATGACGTAAAAACATGATAATAACAGGGATAGCTACAATTACTGCTACTAGAAGTATAAGACTATCGGTTATACTTGCTGCATATGTGCTTATTTGGTTTGTTAACCAGATACGCATATTACTTCTCCCATTTTTAATGGACAATTTTTCATTGATGTAAATTTGTAAAATACTTTTAAAAGTTCACTTAATAATATGAAAACATGATTTTTTTAATATTGAGTGATTTTTATTAAAAGCATACTATCACGATGTATATTTTATAACAACGATTATAAAGGAAGTTTGTGGCATAAAAAACGGTTAAAACGGCTATATTTGAGGCAAATAATAAAGATGAATGTAGAGTTTAAAAATAGTGAGAGGTTATCGCCTACTTTTATACATTGGAAATCCATAATTTTTTGTGTTTTTTTTGTTATAGTTTTTTTGTTTATTATTGTTTTTTTGGGTTTCTTTGATCAGAAAAGCTATTTCCAAAAAGTTATGTCGGTGTCTTTTTTAGCTCTGGCAATTATAGGTGTTACTACACTGGTTTTGATTGGAATAGGTGCTTTAAGATATAATATTGTGTGGTTGCATAAGGATATTGATCTCAACATCTTTAATAAAATTGATGATGTCATTGTTATATCCGACTTATCAGGTTTTGTGCATTACTCTAATCAAAGTTATAGGAAAATGTCTACCTATAACCCACAATCCTCTTGTTTTTCTGTCATTGCTGATCTTCCAGGGGCTGGTACACTTTCTTATCGTTTGAAGGTAGCTGCATGTAATGATCTGACAGCGCGAGAAGAGTTAAAGGTAGAGAAGTCAATTTTTCTGCATTCTCCACAAAAAAAATCCACTTGGTATAGTATTTCTGTTCAACCTATAATAAAGCGAAAAAAAAAGCTTTTACTTTGGCATATTACTGATATTACACACTTGCGGAAATGTCATGAAGATTTTTTTTCGAATCTTCAGGAAGCTATCAATCACCTAGATCAAGCTGCTGTAGGCTTTTTTTCTGTTAATAAACAAGGAACGATTCTTTACGCGAATGCTATTTTTGCTGAGTGGTTTTCAATTGATTTAGCAAACTTTACTGTTGGCCAATATAACTTTGATCAATTATTTGGGAATCTTAAAGCTAATAGAACTTGGAGTGATATTTGTTTGCAAAACAATGAATATCACAATTCAAATTGTGTTATGCCTTATATGTTTTCTCTTTGTTTAAATTCAGCAATCAGCAATAAAGGAGTATTTAATTGCTTTATGTGCTCTTCTTCTCTTTTAGAAGACGAAGCCATTTATCGTATTGTGATATTACCACAACCAATACAAGTGAAAGAAAGCAATGATCAATCAAGATTATTGAGCTCATTCACGGAATATTTTGATGCAAGCCCTTTTGCAATAGCAGTGGCGGATCCAGTAGGGAAATTAGTTCGTATAAATAGAGCTTTTGCATCATTAATGAAATGTGCAAACGGAACTGTTAATCTTTGTGATATTATATCGAGACGCGATGGTGATCAATTAAAGCGTGCATTTCAGAAAATTACAGCAAATAAAAATAGTTCAGTTTCGATAGAAACAGTTTTAGAAAATAATGCAAAATGTCATTTGCGTCTTCATGCTATGCCTATAACATTATATCATAATGATGAACTACACGATTTTGTTGTTATATCTGCTATAGAAACTACAGAACAAAAAACGCTTGAAGATAAAATGATACAAAACCAGAAAATGCAAGCTGTTGGACAATTAGCTGGTGGTATAGCTCACGATTTTAATAATGTTTTAACAGCGATCTTAATGTCATGTGACCTTCTTTTGAATATGCACCGTAGCTCTGATCCAGCTCATGCTGATTTAATCAATATCAAGAATAACGCTAATCGTGCAGCGGCACTTGTGCAACAGTTGTTAGCTTTTTCTAGAAAACAGACACTTCAACCTGAAAAAGTCGATTTTACAGAATTGTTATCAGATATCCGTAATCTTATCCAGCCTCTCTTAAGAAGCAATATTCAATTAAAAATTATTCATGGAAGAGATTTGTGGAGTGTTGAAGTTGATCAAGCATCTTTTCAGCGCGTGGTTATGAATTTGGTTATTAATGCCCGCGATGCTATGCCAAATGGAGGTGTGGTTACAATTGCAACGAATAATATTACAGCACAACAGAGCTCAGAGTTTGATCATGTTGGTTTTGCAGTTGGTGAGTATGTGCATTTGAGTATTTCAGATACAGGAACGGGTATATCAGCTGCTATACAAGAAAAAATGTTTGAGCCATTTTTTACAACAAAAGAAGTTGGAAAAGGCACTGGGCTTGGCCTATCAATGGTCTATGGAATTATCAAACAAACAGGAGGGTATATTTACTGCGATAGCCGAGAAGGAGAGGGGACAACTTTTCACATTTTTCTTCCCCGTTATATCCCTGTTTCAAACGATGGAGTTTCTCAAAAGATTGAAAAAGTAGAAGATCAGGAAAAAAATACAGACTTAACGGGATCTTCAACTGTTTTGTTGGTTGAAGATGAAGATTCTGTTAGAATGGGTGAGGTGAGAGCCCTTCAAATGAGAGGGTATACTGTTTTGGAAGCGGCAAGCGGAATTGAAGCTCTTGCTGTTCTTGAAAAAAACGAAGGTTCTGTTGATGTTGTTGTTTCTGATGTTGTAATGCCAGAAATGGATGGGCCGACTTTGTTCAAAGAAGCTCGTAAAAAATATCCTGGTATTAAATTTATTTTTGTTTCTGGCTACGCAAAAGACGCTTTCACTAAAAACCTTCCACAAGATGCTGTTTTTGTTTTTTTATCTAAGCCATTTACACTCAAACAGTTAGCTATTGCAGTTAAAAAAACTCTTGCACAATAAAATAAAAAAGTTGTTTTTAAAAAGTTTTTTATATAGCATAAGCGGAGCAAATTAAATAAGAAGTGAAACTTAGAAAATCGTATTTAAGTTGGTAGAGACAATGAACATTTTATACAAAGTATTCTTAAAAATAATAGATTTATTCGGGTTGAAATATTGAAGTAATTCAAACTACAACACCCAACGTGTTATAGTTGATCTATAATATTAAAATGTTGGGTTTGTTTGCTCAGAATGATAGAAGTTGTTGCTCAGAGTCAATTACTTTGTCATTGCCCTCGATAAATGCTTTTAGAGCTTTGGGGTAAAGTTTGTGTTCGACTTTAAGAACTCTCTGATTTAGGCTATAAACGGTGTCATTGGGACATACTGGAACCGCTGCTTGAGCGATAATTCGGCCTGAATCCATATCTTCTGTTACAAGATGAACAGTACAACCCGTTATTTTTACACCCGTTTGTAAGACTCTTTCATGGGGGTTTAGACCTTTAAATGAAGGTAAAAGGGAGGGATGGATGTTTAAAATTCGTCCTTCGTAGGGTTTTATGAAATATGATGAAACGAGACGCATATAGCCAGCAAAGCAGATAATATCTGGTTTACATTTTTCTAAAGTTATCAAAATGGATTCTTCGTGAGCTTCTCTGGTAGAGTAGCTTTTTCTATCTATAACATGCACAGATAAATCGTTTTTGCGTGCTTTTTCAATGCCTATAGCATGAGGATTATCACAGATAACAGCGGTGATTTCAGCAGGATATTGAGGTTGCTTAGTTGCTTGTGCGAGGGCAACCATATTGGAGCCACTCCCAGAAATAAAAACCACAACTTGTTTTTTCATAAATGAAGTTCACCTTTATAAATAATTTTTTTGTTTTGATGTTTTGTTAAAACGCCAAGCGAAGTGACAGTTTCCCCTTGCATTTCAAGGGCTTGTGTAACTGTTGTAACTGCGTTCTGTGCGACTATAACAATCATACCAATACCACAATTAAATGTTCTTAACATTTCTGTTTTTTCTACTTTACCTTGTTGGGCAATCCATGAAAAAACTGCTGGAACATTTATACTAGAAAGACTAATTTCAGCGCAAAGAGAAGACGGAAGTATGCGTGGAATATTTTCCCAAAACCCCCCGCCTGTTATATGGGCAAGAGCTTTAATTCCTTCGTAATTCCGCATGGTAGATAGAAGCGATTTTACATAAATGCGTGTTGGTGTGAGAAATTCTGTGCCAAAATTAATTTGAGGGTTAAAAGGTGTAAAATCATCCCATTTTATATTATTTTTTTTGACGATTTGTCTAACCAAGGAAAGTCCATTTGAGTGAATTCCAGATGAACCAAGACCTAAGATAATGTCACCTTCCTTCATATCTTTTGAAGGTAATAATGCATCACGTTCTACAGCTCCTACAGCGAAACCTGCTAAGTCATAATCTCCTTTCGCATACATACCAGGCATTTCTGCGGTTTCTCCTCCAATAAGAGCCGCACCTGCCTGCTGACATCCTGCTGCAATTCCAGATATGATCTCAGCACCCTGTTCAGGGTCAAGTTTTCCAGTTGCAAAATAATCAAGAAAAAAGAGAGGCTCGGCACCTTGTACAAGCAAATCATTAACGCACATAGCTACAAGATCAATTCCGACAGTATTATGAATACCTGTTTCAATAGCAATTTTTAATTTTGTACCTACACCATCATTAGCTGCTACGAGAATAGGGTCTATGAAACCTACAGCTTTTAAATCAAATACTCCTCCAAATCCACCAATTTCTGCATCTGTACCTGTTCGTTTTGTTGAGCGTATGTAAGGTTTAATTTTTTCAACCATAACATTACCCATATCGACGTTGACGCCGGCTTTTGCATAGGTAAAGCTATTATTGGATTTATCATTTGTGTCTTGATTGCTCATTGGAGCCTTCCTTATGAAAAATCAGATTTGGATGTTATGCAATGCCATGATAGAATTGTTTGCGCAAGAGATATTGATATTTAATACTTAAGAAATAAGTGACTTTATGTAGTTCATGAGAAAAATTGGTAGCCTTTTGTGAATTTTTTTGGGATATTTATGAAAAAAGCATCAGATAATTATGACGATTCTTCTTTGGGTGTAATGAAGAAAAGAGTTAGTGAAAATGAGGTTTGTGGTCATTATACGACTTATGTTCCTGCTTATACTCAAATGTCATTACCGAGCAATATGAAAAAACAAATTTTTTTCTGGCTGGGGACGTTGTCTTTTTTCGTTTTTTTTATGTTTATTTTCGGGTCAATCTTGCTTCCTTTTGTGGCGGGGATTGTTTTAGCCTATTTTCTTAATCCTATTGTCCAACTTTTGGAAAAAATTGGTATTAGCCGTGTTTTTGGTACTGTCCTGATTACTTTATTTATTATTGTGATTTTTGTTGCCGCTTTAATAATTTTAATTCCTATTATTAGTTGGCAGATACAGCAATTTGTGCATGATGGTTTGCCGATTTATATTAATCGGATTCAAACTTTTTTTTCTGAATATGATTTTGATTGGGTGCAGCGTTACTTTGGTAGTGATCCAAGTGAATTACAAACTAATATCACAGGGATTTTAGGACAAAGCTCTGATTTTATTACCTCTCTCTTCAATTCACTTTTGCAATCAGGAAAATCTATAGTGAGTATTGTCAGTGTATTTGTAGTAGCACCTGTGGTAGCATTTTATATGTTATTAGATTGGCCGCGTATGGTTGCCGCGGTTGATTCTTGGATCCCGCGGGATCATCTTGAAACTGTTCGCAGTATTTTTTCTGAAATGGATAGAGCTATAGCAGGGTTTGTTCGTGGACAGGGAACAGTTTGTCTAATATTGGGGGGGTATTACGCTATAGGTTTAACTTCTGCAGGCCTCAACTTTGGTCTTTTAATTGGTATGTTTATTGGCCTTATTAGCTTTATTCCATATATTGGCACAATGAGTGGCTTTATATTATCTGTTGGTGTTGCATGGGTTCAGTTTTATCCAGATAATTGGGCTTGGATTGTTGTTATCATTGTTATTTTTGTTATTGGTCAATTTATTGAAGGCTATATCCTCCAACCAAAACTTGTTGGTTCGTCAGTGGGACTTCATCCAGTGTGGTTGATGTTCGCGCTTTTTGCTTTTTCGTCATTATTTGGTTTTACTGGTATGCTGGTTGCTGTTCCTGCCGCTGCTGCTGTTGGTGTTTTAGTGCGTTTCGCCCTTCATACTTATTTAAATTCTCAGATGTATTCGCGAAGTGGAGATTCGGAGTTAATAAAATGAATGGGCGTGAAATACAATTGCCATTAAATTTTTCTTGTGCATCAGTGTTACAATTTGATGATTTAGTGGTGACAGAAAGCAATCGTATGGCTTTTCAGCTTATTAATCGTTGGCCAAATTGGGTACTACCTATTGCAGTTTTGGTTGGACAAGAAGGATGTGGGAAGACACATTTTTCTAGTGTATGGGCGCAAAAAGCCAATGCTTTAAGTATTCATCGTGATAAAATTGATAAAATTATTTCTATGGCTTCTTTAAATAGATCGCTTTTAATTGAGGATATTGATGCAGGTGAAATAAATGAAATAGGACTTTTCCATTTATTTAACAGTGTTAAGCAAACCAATATTAATATGCGTCAAGTTACTTTATTGATAACCGCACGCACAGCACCTTCTATGTGGGACTTAAAGTTAGATGATTTAAAAAGTCGTCTCAATTCGGTTATGCTAGTGGCCATTGATCAACCTGATGAGACATTGTTAACAGCTGTTGCTTTTAAATTTTTTTCAGATAGGCAGATTATTGTTCATCCAGATATTGTTCACTATCTTATAAATCGCTGTGAACGCTCTTTATTTGCATTGAGACGTATTATTGATTCTATTGATCGTTTAGCATTACAGAGAAAAAGTAAAATAACACGTGCTGTAATAAGTGAAGCTCTTAATATGGAAACTCAGTAAATCTTGATCTAAATGTAAAAAATAGAATAAAATTTAAAAAAAACGTGTTTTTTTCTTGCACTTCTGTTGTTAAAATTCTAGTGAATATGCACTAAGTAATATAAATGGCGGAGCGTAGCGCAGCCTGGTAGCGCACCTGATTTGGGATCAGGGGGTCGTAGGTTCAAATCCTATCGCTCCGACCATGTTTATGGAGAACATAGTTTAATTTAGTTTTATGGGTTAATCCGTGATGGAGAGGTCATCTATTAAAGCTTTGTGTAGTTTTAAAGGAAGATAGCCGTGATTGCGCGTATTTATAGTCCTGCGAAAACTGCTATGCAGTCAGGGAGAAGGAATAGTAAGTTTTGGTTTTTGCAGTATGAGCCAACACGGGCAAAAATGCTTGAGCCTCTCATGGGTTATACGGCGACGTCTGATATAAATAATCAGATCAAAATTCGGTTTAATAGTAAGGAAGAGGCAATAGCTTTTGCGCTAAAAAATGCTATCCCTTATCGTGTAGAAAAAATGAATAAATCGATGCGGCGTATTGTTTCTTATTCTGATAATTTTCGTAGTGATAGGCAGCAATCTTGGACACATTAGTAGAAAATGCTGTTTTGGATGATAAAAACAGTTGGTCCCGTAGCTCAGCTGGATAGAGCAACGGCCTTCTAAGCCGTGGGTCACAGGTTCGAATCCTGTCGGGATCGCCATGTTTTAGCAGTGAATAAGCTGTATAAAAGTAAAGAAATTCTTTTGTGTTGTTTGCATTTCTTGAATTATTGGTTTTAGGATATTTTAATTACGCGTTTTTGAAAAATTTTCTTTAAAATTGAGAAATATTAGTAAGATTTAGTACTCTTTATACACAATCAGTGTACGCGCCGGCTATAGAAAATAATGTATTTTAGATGCGTGTTTTTGGTATCTCTTTGTATTATTTTCTTCTTTATCAAGAAAAAGATGTAATATAATTTCTTAATAGATAGTATTTTTACTAAAGACACGCTGTTAATGTGTGTATGATTTATCCAATATTTTGTGGTAGAGGCGTTCGTTTTTAGCAATAATTATATGGGGTAGGGCATAAAGTTCTTCTAAAATTTGAGCCGTAATGGTAGAAATAGAATATACCTCAATGGTTAAGGGCTTTCTTGTGAATATTAAAAGAAACTCTTGTAAAGTTATTTTTGTTTAGATGTAAAGCATTTAATTTTTTTGTTATTTAATATCTGTAATTTGTAATTTTCACGTTTCAAAAGCGCCAGCTTCTAATGAAGCCTTATTTTTATATAAAAATGATGATATCGTATAAATTTATTATCAAACTGGATAGAGAAACACTTTAAAGAACGATTTCCTATGACTGCAATATAAAAAAAATAAAATTTTTAGCTTTAGCATAAATTATATTTTAAATATCAAGCTCATACAACCTTATAATATTAGATAAATTATTCAATAATTTCACCCTTAATATTTTACTATTCATCAATAGATTAATATACACATCCTAATAATTAATAATATATTTTGATAACTGGAGCTGATCTTCATGAGTGACTTTAAGAAATTACTTACTTCTCTGCATGAAAAGGCGGTTACAGAACATGATCAAGTAATTAATTTAAAAAAATTAATGATAGAATACTTTCAAATAGAGCCGTATTTTGAACGCTTATATACAAAGGTGCTCTTTTACGTTGATTGGGTGGAGCAGTATGGACAGAAATTCGGTATTACTTCAAGGCAGAATACAGGTATCGATCTCGTTGCTGTTACGGTTAAGGGGGAGGAACAGTTTCACGCTATTCAGTGTCAAAACTACGATGAAAATTATACCATTCAAAAGAGGGATATTGAAAGTTTTTTTACTGAATCGGAAAAGGTGTACTTCAAACAGCGTATTATTGTTTCAACAACATTAGCATCATGGTCAAAAAATGCTGAAGATGTTCTAAAAAAACAGAAGTCTCCTATTATAAAAATTACTTTACAAGATTTAGAAAATAGCTCCATTGATTGGTCTAAATATCTTGAATTTGGTAAACTTTGGCGCAAATCTAAAAGAGGAGTGCGTTCTCATCAAAAAAAAGCTGTTAATGATGTTTTAGCAGGGTTGAAGTTTGCTGATCGTGGTAAGCTAATTATGGCCTGTGGAACAGGAAAAACATTTACTTCCCTCAAAATTGCAGAAACCCTTGCGGGACAAGGTAAAAGGGTTCTTTTTTTGGTTCCTAGTCTTTCCTTATTAACTCAAACATTGAGGGAATGGAATCGAGAGGCTGAAATTCCTTTACAAAGTTTTGCCGTTTGTTCAGATAATACCATAGCAAAAAATGATCAATATTCGGAGGCGCGATATCTTGCATATCCTGCAACAACTAATGCTTCTGATTTAAGAGAAGAGATGGCTTTGCGGCATAGCGATAGTGCTATGACAGTGGTATTTTCAACTTATCATTCCATTAATGTTATCAGGAATGCTCAATATAATAGAGATAATCCTATTCCTGCTTTTGATCTTATTATTTGTGATGAAGCTCATCGGACAACTGGATTTACGTATGATGGTGAAGAAGATTCTGTATTTGTTCGGGTGCATAGTAATGATTATGTTATTGCTAAAAAACGGCTATATATGACTGCCACACCGCGTATCTATGGAGAAAATTCCAAGAGTAGAGATGACGTTGAGCTGTACTCTATGGATGATCCATTATGGTATGGAGAAACTTTACATACCTTAACTTTTTCAGAAGCGGTTTCTTTGGGATTACTGGTCGATTATAAAGTTATTATTCTAGCCGTTGATGAATCTCATATCAAGCAGTCAGTTCTTTTGGATATAAATAATGATATTCAGATTGATGATGCTGCAAAAATTATAGGGTGTTGGAAGGCTTTATCAAAATATCACTCTGTCGAAAGGGCTACAGATTCTTTCAGTCCTATGCGGCGTGCAGTTGCTTTTTGTCAAGTTATTAAAGAACAACCCAAAACAAGATTAAAGTCTTTATTAAGCAATGTGCATGATGGAAAGGCACCACACCGAGTTAGCTCAAAGCTTATTGCTAAGCATTTTCAAAATGTTGTTGAGATATATCAAAAAAGAGAACAGCAAAATATTTTTAGGAAGAATCCAGGGGCATTATTAAATCCTGCTTTATCTATGACTTTCGAAGTAAAGCATGTGGATGGTAGTATGAGTACCAGAGAAAAAGAGGGGTGTCTTGAATGGTTTAAAGAGGGAATTCATGCACATAAAAATTGTTGTAAGATTCTTTCAAATGTACGTTGCCTTTCAGAAGGAATAGATGTTCCTGCTCTTGATGCTGTTATTTTTCTCACGTCTCGTGCTTCTAAAGTTGATGTTGTTCAAGCGGTTGGTCGGGTCATGCGACAAGCTCCAAACAAACAACTTGGCTACGTTATTTTACCTGTTGTTATTCGAACAGGAAGTAATCCGGATAAGATACTGAACGATAATTCTTATAAAATTGTTTGGCAGGTTTTGAATGCTTTACGGGCACACGATGATCGTTTTGATACGACCATCAATAAAATTGAATTAAATGGTCACGCTCAAGATAGGATCGAAATTATTGCTGTTACAGAGGATATCAGTCAAAAAAATACAGAGTATCAAAATGGATTAAATCATAGCAAATCTCTAGGTAATCATGAGATTACTTCTACTTTTGGACAAAGCGTTTTAGATATCTTTTATATGGAAAAAGTTGAGCGTGCTATATTTTCTAAAATTGTCGAAAAATGTGGAAATAAGCACTATTGGGAAGGTTGGGCAAAAGATATTGCAAGGATTGCAGAATCTCATATTGATAGCATTAATGCTATCCTTGAAGATAAAGAAAATACAGAAGAAATTAATATATTTAATAATTTTGCTAAAAAATTACGAGCAGCTCTTAATGACAGTGTAAGTGATACTGAAATTATTGAAATGTTAGCGCAACATCTTATTACAAAACCTGTTTTTGATGTTCTTTTTGAGGAATATAAATTTACTCAATTCAACTCAGTTTCTATAGCTATGCAATGTGTTGTTAATAAATTAAGTAAACATGACTTGGACAAAGAACACGATAGTTTGCAAGGGTTTTATGCTTCAGTTAAACATAGGGCAAAGGGAATAGATAGCGCTGAGGGAAAACAGAAAATCGTTGTGGAGCTATACGATCATTTTTTCCGAAAAGCCTTCCCAAAAATGGCTGAACGCTTAGGCATTGTTTATACTCCAGTTGAAGTAGTTGATTTTATTCTTCACTCTGTTGAGCATATTTTAAAAACTGAATTGGGCAGTAGTTTAGCTGATGATAATGTTCATATTTTGGATCCTTTTACAGGAACGGGGACTTTTATCGTACGTCTTTTACAAAGCGGTATTATTCCTAGGAATAAACTACTTCAAAAATACAAATATGAAATTTATGCTAACGAGATTGTTTTATTGGCCTATTACATTGCAGCTATTAATATTGAAACAGTCTATCATTCACTTTTTTCCAAAATTGTATCTAGCCAGAATAAAAGTAATTTACAATCTAGAGCCTATGAGCCCTTTAAGGGGATTTGTTTAACTGATACGTTCCAGTTAGATGGGAAAAAAGATTTCATTGATAAAGTTTTAGTAGGAAACAGGGGTCGTCTAAAAAGACAACACAGTTTTCCAATTGTGGTTATTGTTGGAAATCCCCCTTATTCAGTTGGGCAAAAAAATGAAAATGATAGCAATAAAAATATAAAATACCCTCATTTAGATGAGCGTATTAGGAAAACTTACGTACAATATTCTTCAGCAACTTTGCAGAGGCAGTTGTATGATTCTTATGTTCGGGCTATTCGTTGGGCTTCAGATTGTATTAAAGAGTGTGGCGTAATTGGTTTTGTTACTAATGCAAGCTTTATAGATGCCCGCACAATGGATGGTTTGCGAAAATGCTTGGTAAATGAATTTAGCAGCCTTTATATTTTTCATTTGCGTGGAAATTGCAATACTTCTGGTGAAAAGCGTAAAAAAGAAAATGGCAATATTTTTGGTTCAGGCAGCAGGGCTCCCATAGCAATTTCTATTCTCGTCAAAAATCCAGATGAAAAACAACAGGGAAAAATTTATTTTAAGGATATTGGGGATTATTTATCATGTCAACAGAAACTGGATATTCTCTTTAAAAGTAAAAGCATTGCCGCTATTAAGGATTGGAAGAAAATTATCCCAGATCAATTTAATGACTGGGTCAGCCAGCGCGATCTTAATTTTGATAAATATATTGGTTTGGGAGATAAAAAGGATAAGTTATCTGCAACAATTTTCGAGAATTATTCTCAAGGAATAATGACGACAAGAGATGCTTGGTGTTATAATTTTTCTCAAAAAAAATTGCGTAATAATATGAAGCGGATGGTTAATTTTTATCATTCTGAATTAAAAAGAATGAAGAGCGATAATCTTTCAGTTTCCGAAAAAACATTTGATCAAACCGTGAGTTTAGATTCTTCTAATATTAATTGGAGTAGGGGACTAAAAAAAGCCTTTGTGAAGGGTATACAACACCAATATGATAATACAAGAGAAGTGAAAGGTATCTATCGTCCATTTACGAAACAGATGCTTTATTTCGATAAAAATTTCAATGAAGTGCAGTATCAAATGCCGAAGATATTTCCTAATGGAGGTGGTGGCAATATTGTGATTGTAACTGCGGGAAAGGGAACATTAGGAGCGTTTTCATCCCTTATAGTTGATATGGTTCCTGATTATGGATTGATTTCTTCTTGTCAATGTTTTCCATTATATCTTTATGAACGTGCAGAATCTTTGGAAAAATTATCTTTAGTATCGAGAGATAAGACTGTTGATTATTTGCGGCGTGAAGCTATTACTGATCAAGCGCTAAAATATTTTGAAGGGGTTTATTCAGGAGAAACTATCAGTAAAGAGGATATTTTTTATTATATCTATGGTTTATTGCACAGTAAGGATTATAGGGAACGTTATGCAGATAACTTAGGAAAACAAATACCTCGAATACCTTGTGTTAGGAGTTTTGCTGATTTTACTACTTTTATGCAGGCAGGTCGCAATTTAGCGGCACTTCATCTGAATTATGAAACTGTGCCACTTTATACAAAAGTTAACCTTATCAGTAAGATAAAAAATTTAAAACTGACAGAGCAACGGGTAACTGGTGGGGATGATACAGATTTTTATGTCAAAGAAATGAAGTTTGAAAAGAAAAAATATCTAGAAGATAGAAAGATTATGAATGACAAAAGTACTGTTATTTATAATAGCAAAATTATTATTGAGAATATTCCTGAAGATGTTTATAATTATATTATCAATGGTAAGCCTGCTTTAGAATGGGTAATGGATCGTCAAGTCATAACAACCAATAAAGATTCCATGATTACTAATGATGCTAATGATTGGGCTGTTGAAGTAATGGGGAACGCTCGCTATCCTTTGGAATTGTTTTTAAGGGTTATCACGGTCAGTTTGGAAACATGCAATATTGTCAATAACTTACCAAGGTTAGATATTAAAAGTTATGATTATGTAGCCTAATATGTATTTAAAAAAAACTTTTTGGTATTTTTTGTAGTACCGCAGAAGAGATGAAGCCTTTATATAAATGATTCAGAAAGTTAGTCCAACCTTATTATAGGTTTTAGGCTTGCGTGCGTTTCTTTTGTTATTTTTTTTCTTTCTCGATATGGAGAGAGTTTCTTTATTTACAATTTTCATTCATATTTTCAAGATGAGTGTGCTTATTTGTGTTTTTATAAAAGAAAGCATTGTGATTACATCTTGTAGACAGTGAGTAATTTGTAATTCTTTTTTGTTGTAAAATTCTAATAAATATAAGATGAAGATTTTTTGAGATTAATTTTTTAAATTCAAAAGCAGTTCTTTCTATTCAAGAACTAAACTATGATGATAATTATCATACGATTCCAACTCAAAATAAAATATTAGATATAAGCTTCTTTAAAAAATTATTGATGTTGTGAACCAGCCTTTCCATCATCTATTTTTCTTATAAAAAATATTTTTCAAGAATTAAAGAGCTTATGATACAGAAAAAATTAATGTAACTTTTGTTTATATTTGTCTAATTTAATTTTTTTCTGAATTATTCAGGATAATTTTTATTTTTTGTAAGCAGGAAGATTGATTGATAGCGTTTTTATTTGTTCAAAAAAAAATTCTTAAAAAGCTCACATTAAGAGTTTATACATTTAGATTTGAAAACAGAAACACTTATAAAATAACGATTAGATTTTCATTTAAGATATAGACAGTAAAGTTTTTAGATTTAATGAGTTTGCGAAGTTTCTGCTAAAAAATCTAAATGATACAATAAAAAATTCAAAAAAATACGCTTTACAAAGTAGAGCTCTAAAATTTTTTTTTCTCTATTTTTCTTCTCTCATTCTTCAACTTTTAAAATGAGAAACAATCAATAACAAAACGGTGCCCCCAGAGAGACTCGAACTCCCGACCCCCTGATTACAAATCAGGTGCTCTACCAACTGAGCTATAAGGGCACTTTCCTGTAGCAAGTAACACAAACTTACAAAAAGAGAAATAAAAAACTATTAAATTTTGTAAAAAAAATCACAAATTAACGGTTTTTTTCATTATTTTATTTTCTTTAGAACAATATTTAATAAAGCTATTGAGGAAAGCTTGTAATCTGATCTATTTAAATTACGAATTTGAAGAAAGATATTTTTCTAGCCAGTGAATATTATAATTGCCATCTGCAATATCTTGATTATTAATAAGGTTGCGAAATAGAGGTATTGTAGTTTTAATTCCATCCACTACGAATTCATCTAAAGCACGTCTTAACCGCATCATGCATTCTAAGCGCGTACGCCCATGAACGATCAATTTTCCAATCAAACTATCATAATAAGGGGGAATACGATAACCTGAATAAGCGCCTGAATCAATACGGATTCCTAAGCCTCCAGGTGTATGAAAATGTGTAATAATTCCTGGTGATGGCATAAAATTAACGGGATCTTCTGCATTGATGCGACATTCAATAGCGTGACCAGAGAAGCATATATCATCTTGTGTTACTGAAAGTCCTTGACCAGATGCAATATGAATTTGTTCATGAACTAAATCTATACCTGTAATTGCTTCAGTTACAGGATGCTCAACTTGTAAACGAGTATTCATTTCAATGAAATAAAATTCACCATTTTCATAAAGGAATTCAATAGTTCCTGCTCCACGATACTTAAGTTTTGCGCAAGAACTCGCAACAATACTACCAATTTTTTGACGTTCAGATTCATTTAATGCAGGCGAATTAGCTTCTTCCCATATTTTTTGGTGACGTCGTTGAAGTGAGCAATCACGTTCTCCTAAATGGATAGCGTTTCCGTTCCCATCACCTATAACTTGAACTTCAATATGGCGTGGTTTTTCGAGATATTTTTCAATATAAACTGCGTCATTTCCAAAAGCCGCTGCAGCTTCTGAACGGGTTGTTTTGAGAGCTATGGAAAATTCTTTTTCAGAATGAACGACTTTCATACCGCGTCCGCCACCACCTGCTGAAGCTTTAATAATAACGGGATAACCGATTTCACTAACAACACGCAAAGCTTCTGCTTCTTCTGTGATTTCTCCATCTGAACCTGGCACTACAGGAATTCCAAGTTTTCTAACGGTTTTCTTTGCTTCAATTTTATCACCCATTATACGAATATGGGCAGCTGTTGGACCAATAAATGTAATATTATGAGCTTCTAAAACATCTGCAAATTTTGCATTTTCAGCAAGAAAACCATAACCTGGATGAACAGCATCAGCTCCTGTAATTTCACATGCAGCAATAATTTGATGAATACTTAAATAAGAATCCCGAGTTGAGGGGGGGCCAATACAAACGCTTTCATCAGCAAGACGAACGTGCATTGCATCAGCATCAGCAGTTGAATGAACAGCTACGGTTTTTATTCCAAGTTCTTTGCAGGCTCGCAAAATACGAAGAGCAATTTCTCCTCGATTAGCAATAAGAATTTTTCGAATCATAATTACCCCTCACTTTACTCAACGATAATAAGTGGTTCACCAAATTCTACTGGTTGACCATCTTTAACTAAAACGGCTGTTACTTTACCTGAGCGAGGTGATGGAATTTGATTCATTGTTTTCATTGCTTCAATGATAAGTAATGTTTGTCCCTCAGAAACATTTTGTCCTACTTCAACAAAAAGTTGTGCACCTGGGGAAGGTGCAAGATATGCTGTTCCAACCATTGGAGATGTGACTGCATTTTTTGACTTATCTTCTTGTGTAGGAGTTTCCATTGTTGGAGTTGGGGAAGGTGTAGTGACAGGAGGAGTAGAAATGGGAGTGTAGATTGTTTGTTCTGGAGAAGTGATTGAGGTATTTTGACGTGACACACAAATGCGCATTCCACCCTGTTCAAGTTCGATATTAGTTAAATTGGTGTCATTCAAGATTTCAGCAAGGTCGCGAATAATTTTTGTATTAATTGTCGTCTGTTTTGTCGCGTCCATTTTTTTTGTGGTCATTTTATTTTAAACTCCTTGATCAACGAAGATCATCACTATTTTTATTTTGTGACTGAATATTTTTAGACTCTGGATGACTTTATTTTGAAGCCCTTATTATTTTCCTGATAGCTTTATCACCTAATACTTACTAATATAAACTTCTTAATTCAAAATCATTATTCAATATAAAGGTTGCATTCATAAGCTTTTTAGTAAAAATGAAAAATCATTAAATAATTTAATCTACGCTATTTTTTATAAAGTTGGTAGAATAAAAAAAATGTTTACTGCATATTTTGTATTTCTTCTCTTAAAACATCTTCACTTACAGCTCCAATAAATAGTTTATTACCAATTATATAAGAAGGAGTGCCGGTTATATTTAATGTAGAAGCAATTTGGATATTTTGTTTAAAGGAATTTTGCAAATTAGTATCTTGTATTGCGTTCCGCAATTTTTTTTCACTTGCTCCTAATGAAATTGCTACTTTCAAAGCTGTAGCTTCATTTGCACGGCCCGGCTGGGTTAAAAGAGTTTCATAAAATTGAGAATATTTTTCTGGAAATTCTTTTCTAAAGGCATAGGCAACAGTGTGTGCTGCTATAGAATCATTTCCCAAAATTGGTAAGTCTTTTATGATTACCTGTAAGTCTGGATGTTCTTTGATTAAATTTTTTATATGTGCATAAGATTTTTTACAAAAGCTACAATTATAATCAAAAAAATTAACAAGGACTATCTTACCATTTGGATTTCCTAAAATAGCATCATGAGGAGATTGAAAAATTTCCTTCTTTAATAAATGAATGTTAGAAGCTTGTTCTTGAGCTCTTTGTTTTCTTTGTTCTTCAAATTTTTCTTGAAGGGCAAACTGCATTTGTATCATAATTTCTGGATTAGTGAGTAAATAATTTCTTATAATCTTGCGGACATTATGCTCATCGATGTGTGGTGCAATTTTCTCTCTTAGTTTAGATAAAAAGGACGTATCCTCTAAAAGTTGCTCTTTAAAATTTTCTAAGTCTGAATAGGTTTTTATATTTTCTTTTGATAAAGCGGGGGAGGAAATTAAAGTGCTCAATATAGTAATGGTTGTAGCTAAAAATTTTGTAATGAGTGTTTTTTTTGAATATTGAGGCTGATAGATCATCTGTATGCCTTCGTATTTTTTTGTGATATCGATTAAACTAGCGGGTAAAATATATGAAAACTATTGTAGACATGCAACAAAGCATTTAGCTGTTATGTGAATTTAGTTTATTGCAAAAAAGATATCGATTCTATAACAAAATTATACAATGCGCATTATACAATGATTATATTTTTAGAATGTTTTAAATTTTTCTCTTTTTTGTAGAAAAACACGTTAATAATTAAATAAATAACATTGAGTTTGACTTTGACTGTAGCTTGATTGGGTACAGAGAAACTATGAATTTAATATGAAAAGTAGGAATTATGAAAACCGCAGCACATTATGATTTGTTTATCATTGGTGGAGGGATAAACGGATGTGGGTTAGCGAGAGATGCATCTGGGCGTGGATTTAAAGTAGGGTTGGCTGAGATGAATGACCTTGCATCAGGAACATCAAGTGCATCCACAAAACTGATTCATGGAGGTCTTCGTTACCTTGAACACTATGAATTTTCACTTGTCCGTGAAGCATTAAAAGAGCGTGAAATTATTTGGCGTATGGCTCCACATATCGTGCGTCCTTTGCGTTTTATACTTCCTTATCACAAAAAGATGCGTCCTGCTTGGATGTTACGGTTTGGACTTTTTATCTATGATTATCTTGGGGATTGGAATCAGAAGTTGTGGCGTAGTAAAACTGTTGATTTTTCAAAAGTTTTTAAAAATACCCTTAAAGGGGAGTATCGTAAAGGCTTTGAATATTCTGATGCAAGAGTAGATGATGCACGTTTGGTAATTGCTAATGCACGTGATGCTCAAAAATTGGGTGCTGATATAAAAGTACGGACGGAAGTTCTTTCCTTAAAGAAGAACGGCAAAAATTGGTTTGTGATTCTTCAAGATAAATTAAGTGGTAAGAAATATTGTGTTACGGCTTCTTATATTGTCAACATGACAGGACCTTGGATTAATCGTATTTTAGAAAACTTATTAGACTGCAAAGAACATGCGCCAGTACGGCTTGTTAGAGGTTCTCATATTATAGTGCCTAAGCTTTATACTCATGATCGCGCTTACATTTTTCAAAATAATGATGGGCGTATTATATTTTCTATTCCATATCAAGAAGAGTTTACGTTGCTTGGAACGACAGATTGTGACTATCAAGGAAATCCTGCTGATGTGCATATTACGGATACAGAGATTGATTATATTTGTACAGCAGCGAGTGAATATTTCGTACAGCCAATATTGCGTAAAAATATTGTGTGGACGTATTCTGGTGTTCGACCCCTTTATAATGATGGATCTTTAAAAGAACAACAAATTACGCGTGATTACGTTTTAAAAGAAATGGGGGAAGAAAGGGGGCCTCGAATTCTTAATCTTTATGGTGGTAAAATTACGATTTATCGAAAATTAGCTGAAGATGTGATGAAGTTTGTTGAAAAAGCTCTTGGTAAGAAGGGAGCACCATGGACAGTTAATTCAACACTCCCTGGAGGTAATTTTTTATGTAATGAGCTAAATGTAATTGAGAATGACATAGCTCGTTTGATTCCAGGTTTAGATACTTTTACGCATCGGAGACTTGCTCGGTCTTACGGTTCTGAAGCATTGACGATATTTGCCAATGGTAAAGCAGATAAAGGAAAAAATTTTGGGCATGAACTTTATGAAATAGAAGTAAAGTGGTTAATGGAAAAAGAATGGGCTAAGACATCTGAAGATATTTTATGGCGCCGTTCAAAACTTGGACTTTTGTTTACTAAAGAAGAGTGTGATTCCCTTTCTGCTTATATGCAAAGAAAATTAGAAATTGAGCAAAATTAAGGTGGATATGTGAAAAAATCTTAATAAGAATGTAGGATAATTAATTCGTTGGTAATTTATAGTTTTCCATCACCTGTGAAGTTTGCAGTAGCTCCAATGCTGGATTGGACCGATCGGCATTGTAGATTTTTTTATCGCCTTTTAACAAAAAAGGCATTGCTTTATACTGAAATGATTGTGGCAGATGCTGTAATTCATGGTTCTCGCAAACAGTTATTATCTCTGAATCATGTAGAGCATCCGATTGCATTACAACTAGGAGGGTCAGATCCGCAAAATTTGGCAGAGGCTGCACGAATTGTGGAAGATTTTGGCTATGATGAAATAAATCTCAATGTTGGTTGTCCATCAAATCGTGTTCAAGCAGGTGTATTTGGAGCTTGCTTGATGTTACATCCTGACATTGTAGCAAGTGCTGTGGAAGCTATAAAAAAAGCTGTTACTGTGCCTGTAACTGTCAAATGCCGAATAGGTGTGGATGATCAAGATGAAGAGTTAGCATTAGATTTTTTTTCTGATCAAGTTTGGAATGCAGGCTGTGATGCAATTTGGGTGCATGCTCGCAAAGCATGGTTACAAGGATTAAGTCCAAAAGAAAATAGAGATATTCCTCCACTTAATTACGAAAGAGTCTATAAATTAAAACAGAAATATCTCAATAAATTTATAGGAATAAATGGTGGTATTAAATCAATAGATGAAATAAAACAGCATTTATCTTTGTGTGATGCTGTTATGGTTGGTCGGCAAGTCTATCATAATCCTACTTTATTAAAGCGTATTGATTCTGAAATATATGGTGAATTGCAGAATGATTTGAGCGATTCTGATCTTATTCAGGCTATGTGTAGTTATGCTTCACAATATATAGCATCTGGAGGGCGGCTTTCTCATGTCACACGTCATATGATTGGTTTGTTTCATGGTTACGGCGGAGCACGTCGGTGGCGACAAGTATTGTCAAATGATGCAATAAAAAGAGATGCAGATGTGCGTGTTTTAAAAGAAGCCTTTTCTTTTATTGTTTAAAAGGGATTTTATTTAATTTTATATGTTAAGGTGATATGCTTTTTTTATTTTATAAGAATTTTGAAACGTTTCAGATTTGTAAATTTTAAAAAAATTTTTATAAAAAAGCCGCTAGTACCATATGCAGAATATATGCTGATAAATATTTATTCGATATACAAATAGAATAAATAATTGATAATGTTATTAATTTTAAATAGATCAAATAATAATTTGATTTTTAAAATTTAATAAAAAGCAATCTCGTGAGTCATGTTTAGCATGTTAATATGTTAATAATTTCTTCTAAAAAAATAATAAATTATTTATATCCTATTTATATGACAAGGTTTTTATTGTGCATTATAGGTTTTAAAAAGGTGTCTTAATGACCGTTAGTCCATTTGATGATTTTCGCGCTTTACTCACAAATTTACCTGTTGCTGATGAGTTTTCTATAGTTTTGGCAAAAAAAAGGCAAAAAAATTTAACAAGAGTGCGAGGGTCGCTAGGAAAATTAGGGGATATTGCTGTCTGGTATGCTGGATGGAGGGGGGTAGGTAAGCCTGTTGTAATGAGGCCTTTGGTAGCCATTTTTGCTGGTAACCATGGAATTACAGATGAAAATATTACACCATTTCTGCAGTCTATGACACAAGAGATGGTAAAAAAGTTTTCAGATGGTGGTGCTGCTATTAATCAAGTTTGTATAGCTTATGATCTTGGATTAAAAATATTTGATCTGGCGTTGGAATATCCTACAATGAATATTACTAGGGATGCAGCAATGGATGAACGTAGTGCGGCTGCTACAATGGCATTTGGAATGGAATCTATTGCTGGTGGAACGGATCTTTTGTGTATAGGTGAAATGGGAATTGGAAACTCAGTAATAGCTTCAGCTTTGTGTTTAGCTTTGTTTGGTGGAGAAGTTGAGGAATGGGTGGAGAGTAGTATAGAATCTGAAAAAAGTTTTTATCAGCGTAAAATAGCAGCAGTTAAGACAGCTGTTTCTTTACATAAACACCATTTTGATGATCCTTTTGAAATAATGCGTTGCTTAGGAGGACGTGAAATTGCGGCTATAGTGGGTGCTATTTTAGCTGCAAGGATGGAAAAGATACCAGTTATTTTGGATGGTTTTGTGGCAACAGCAGCAGCGGCGATACTTTATAAGATGCACCCCAGAGCTCTTGATCATGCAATCGTTGGACATGTTTCTTCTGAGTTGGTGCATCGTAAGCTTTTAGAAAAAATTGGGAAAGAACCGCTTTTAGATTTAAATATGAATGTTGAGGAAGGGGTTGGAGCTGCTGTAGCTGCTGGTATTGTTAAGGCTGCTGTTTTAACACATACACAAATGATTCCTATAAAACAGGAAGATTAAATTTTTTAAATATGATATTTATTTAATTTTTCTATGTTATTTTGTACAAAAATACAATTAAATTAAATATTATCAAATTCTTAATATATCTTATTATAAAAATAGATGAAGTTTCTGTATAATTTTTAATGAATTTATGATTTTCATGTAAGTGAAATAATAAAGTGTATAAAAAAAACAGCTATTGACCAATAGAAACACACTATCTTTTGAATTTTGAGATTTGCAATAAAAAAGCTCCAAAGATTTGGTCTTTTCAACAGTTTTAGAAAGAAGAGCATTAAATTTTTGAAAAAGACGCAAAATTTTTTAAAGCTGATTTTTATGTTATATACTCAGCTTATAAAAGTTCACGCACTAAAGTGCGAAGATAGGTAAGAAGCTCATCATTAAACCAAGGGTTTTTTTGTAACCAAGAAATGTTTCTCCATGAAGGATGAGGTAACGGCATAACATTGTAGCCTCGAGGCTGACGCACAGAAAGAATATTTTTCCAATCACTAACTGTTTCTGAAACTGTTTTATGCTTTAATTGCGCAATATGCCATTTCTGTGCATAACTTCCGATGGCAAGAACGAGCTTTATTTGTGGCATAGCTTGAAATATCTTTTCATGCCATATTTCTTTACATTCACGCCTTGGTGGTAAATCAGATTTATTTTTATCATAACCTGGAAAACACAACCCCATAGGAACTATAGCAAATAAAGCTCTATTATAAAATTCACTATTCGTTACATTTAACCATTTACGCAATCTATCTCCAGAATGATCATTGAAAGGAATAGAACTTTCATGTACACGCAAACCAGGTGCCTGACCTGCGATCGCAATTGAAGCTGTATTAGATAAATAAACTATCGGATTTGGTTCATGCAGAAGAAGAGGGGGATACTTAGGATTCTTAGCACAAATACGACAAGAATAAATCTCCTTCTCAAGCTTTGTAATTTCTTTTTTCTTCATGAGAAAATAAAAGCGAATCCCTTTTCTTTATTTTTTTAGATGAGCTCTTCGCCATTCTCTTGGTTGTTGAAATTTAGATCGCCATATACCATTTTTTTTCTTCTTAGCTTCTTGCTCTTCTTTAAAGTAATCATAATAACTTACAGCCCAACCATCACGAACCATAGCTGCGTTAATATTATCGACTTTCTTTGTTTGGCATGTCGCAAGAACACGCTGATATTTATCTTTTTTATCCCAGTAACATGTAACTGGCTTATTGGCTATAAGCTTTTTTAAATATTCTTTTGCTTCAAGTCCGCATGCATATTTTGCCTTTTTTATACCACAAAATTGACGAAGTTCAGGAGCATCAATGCCTAAAAGTCGAATCTTAAGAGTAGAGATTATAATGGTATCACCATCAATGATTGCCGCACGCCCTTTAATAGACTGATTATTATTAACAGGCGCATGAGAAACAGAATATGTTTTTTTAGAGTACGCTTTCTCACACTGAAAAAAGGCTGCTTCAAAAATAAAAACAACCTTTAAAATATTTTTAGCAATCTCTTTATCATTTAGATTGCTAAAAAAGCTTTTCTTTAAAAAATTAATTTTTACCATGATACATCTGCTTTTAATACCAAATGATAAATTCTCACGAGAAATCACCACTTTAATCTTTCATTGCACAAAATAACGCGCCTACATTACTGCCAAAACACATTACGATGAAGATATAAGGAGCAAAACTCAATTGGTATTTGAAACATACAATTATGGTATATGTATGACGAATACGGTATATTCGAAGTCTCAAAAAGAAAAAAACATCTTTTAAAATGTAATTCAAAGATAAAGGTAGCTAAAATTCACCTTAATAAAAAAGTAACATCATTTAATTTTTGTTTCTTTGAACTCAACATGCTTTTTCACAATCGGATCGTATTTACGTTTAGTCATTTTATCGGTCATTGTACGACTATTTTTTTTTGTTACGTAAAAAAAACCAGTATCCGCAGTCGATAAAAGTTTAATCTTAATGGTTGCTGCCTTTGCCATAATAAGGAGTCCTACTTATGCTGAAAACGATATCACTTTATTATTTTAAATTCTAATTTCCGAATACAATCAAATTTCATTATGACACTACAAATGTTCTTAAAAAAGTCAAGAGCAGATTAGTTTTTTAATGAATTGAACTAATATAACAATATCGCATAAATAAAAAATAAATTGTTAAGGTGAGATATATAACAATCGTATTTAGATGTAGCATACTGGTTGCGTTACATAAGGATGAACTAAAATAAAAGCATATTTCTAAATAAATATATATTTAGCGATATACAAAAGTTTTATTGTGTAAAAGCAGAAAAATTTATAAGTATTTATTCAATCATTTTATATAAAAACTTCAACTAAATTCAAGATATTTGACTCATAAGTAAATAAATTTACCTTTTTATAAAATAAAAAATTGAAATTACAATAATACCGACTCTATGATGTTATTGGATAAATGTATTATTTCCCATTGTATCAAATAATGAATATTTTCATGAAAAGCGGTTTGGGTAACTATTTTGTGTTGATGATAGTTAAAATGCAAAAATTATAAAGAAATAATAGCATAGTTTATTTATTATGTATTTAATAATATAATTAATTTTTATTATTTTAAATACGTATAATTATATAATTTCAGTCATCATAGTAATATAAATAACTGATTATTTGTATATTATTTTAAATATATGTTATATAAAAATAATAATACCTACTTAAAAAGAAAATATATTATTAAATATATTACTTTCAGTAAGCTATGTGCTTTTGGAATTTATTCTTTTAAATAAGTAATTATTTACGAATTAAGATAAATACATCTTTATATATTTTGCTTATTTTTTTTATAAAAAGCATGTTTATATTTTTTGGTTATTAATTTGTTTTTATGATACGATGAAGATGAGAAAGTTATTGGGCGGGGCTCTGTTAATATTTCAAAGCACAAAGCTCCAGCAAGAGATTGGACTTTTATCAGCTTTACCTTTACTGCATCACTGAGCTGGTAGCCTTTACGGCTACGTTTTCCAATAAGAACATGTTGTACTTCATCAAAATAATAATAATCATTTTTTAGTTTAGAAATAGGTACAAAACCATCTGCTCCCAATTTATCAAGTGAAATAAAAAGACCTGCTTTTGTAACTCCGGAAATGCGACCTGTAAAAGTATGGCCGATTTTGTTCATTAAATATTGTGCAATAATTCGATCAACAGTTTCTCGTTCGGCTGTCATAGCGCGACGTTCGTGTAAAGAAATTTGGGTAGAAATTTCTGCTAGATTTTGTTCTTGTGCATCTATTAATTGATCATCTCCCAATTTTAGTGCTTTAATGAGTGCACGGTGAATAATCAAATCAGCATAACGACGGATTGGTGATGTAAAATGTGTATAGTTATGCAAATTTAGACCAAAATGACCGATATTTTTAGGATTATATTCAGCTTGAGATTGTGAGCGTAAAATTACTTGATTGACCAACTCTTGTTGTTTGGTATTCGTAACTTTTGCTAAGATGCTATTAAGATGAGCTGATGTAAGTTGTACTCCTCGGGAAAGCGATATCCCTAAACTTTGCAGAAAAGTCCGCAATATCTCTTGTTTCGCGAGAGAAGGCTTATCATGAATACGATAAATGAGTGGCTGATGATACTCTTTTAATGTTTCGGATGCTGCAATGTTGGCTTGTATCATAAACTCTTCAATTAAGCGATGTGCTTCTAGGTGCGTTTCTACTACGACATCTTTAATGCTACCTTTTTGATCAAGAATAATTTTTTTTTCTGTTATTTCCAGTTCTAGTGGCTGTCTACGATTACGCGCGATTTTAAGGGTACAGTAAGCATGCCATAATGGCTTTAAGATAGTTTCGAAAAGAGGAGCCATTTTGTCATTTATATTTCCATCAATGGCTGATTGTACTTCTTTATAAGATAATTTGGCGACTACATGTACCATAACACGATGAAAGCTATGTTTTCGTTTATTACCATTTGCATCAAAAACCATACGAACTGCTAAAGCAGGTCTATCTTTTCCTTCATGCATAGAGCATAAATCATTAGAAATGCGCTCTGGAAGCATTGGTACAACATAATCAGGAAAATAAACAGAATTCCCTCGTTTTAGCGCTTCTTTATCTAAGGGACTTCCTGTTTTGACGTAGTAAGAAACATCTGCAATTGCAACAATAATAATCCACCCACCATTATTTTCAGGGTCTTTATCCTTTACAGCATAAACAGCATCATCATGGTCTTTTGCTTCTGGTGGATCAATTGTAACGAGGGGCAATTTTCGCCAATCTTCACGATTGTTTATACCAGCCTGTTTTGCATTTTTTACTTGTTCAAGAACATCTTCAGGAAAAATATGAGGAATTCCTTTAGAAAGAAGCGCAATCATAGAAAGCGTTTTTTTGTTATCAATATGCCCTAAAACATTCTTTATTTTTGCAATTCTTTGTCCACGAACACTATTTCTTTTAATTTCAACTTCAACGAGATCGCCAGACTCTACATAAAATTCTGAAGATATATCGATAATTAATTCGCTAATTTTGCGTTCTATAGGATCAAGTCGCCATTGACTATTTTCTAACTTTTTAATTACACCAAGTATAGTTTTGGAAGGAATATCAATCTTACGAATAATTCGTCCTGTATAACGGGTATTTTGAGAACTTTTATTTTGAAAAATTTTTGCTAGAATATGATCTCCAACTCTTATTTCTTTCTTACGTAAAAATGGAAGTATTTCAATTTCTGGCTTTGGATTAGCCTTCCACTCTAGAGGGTGTGCAATAAAATTTCCCTCTTCATTACACGCATTAATTTTTACCACAGCAATTGAAGGTAATTGTTTTGCATTTATTTCCTTTGTATGCTTTGGTGCTATTAAATTATTTCTTTTCAAATCATGCAATATATTTTTTAGCCAGATACGAGAATCACCTTTTAAGTTAAAAGCTTTAACAATTTCCCGTTTATTTGATCGATTGGGGTTATCATTGATAAAAGCAAGAATTTCTGCCTTATCAGGCAGATGTTCTGCAGTACGCAATTGCAAATACTTTATTTTTTTTTCGCCTTTAACCAAAATTTATTTCTCTTTTTTTTTGGTAGATGTTTTGGAAGAAGCTTTTCTTGAGGTATTTTTTTTATCGGATATTTTTGCTGATATAAGTTCTAAGGCTTCTGAAAGAACAAAATTAATGGGATCTTTGTTTTTTGGCAATGTTACATTAATTTTGTTCCAGTTAATGTAAGGGCCGTAACGCCCATCGCGTATAGTAATAGTTCCTCCTTCTGGATGTTCTCCTAATGTTACTAATGCTGCGGATGTTGTCTTGCTCCGCTTTATTTTGTTTTCTTGTTTTTCAGCAAGGACTGTAATAGCACGATTAATGCCAATATCAAAAATTTCATCCACATGGGAAAGAGGAGCATATTGCCCATCATGAGCAAGGTATGGGCCATAGCGTCCAATTGTGGCTGTTATCATTTTTCCTGTTTCAGTATGAATTCCAATTTCACGGGGCAGAGATATTAAGGATAAAGCTTTATTAAGAGTAATATTTTCTGTTTTCCACTCTTTTGGTAATCCTGCACGTTTAGCTTCTTTTCCTTCACCAAGTTGAATATAAGGTCCAAAACGGCCATTTCGAAGAGAGATATCCTTTCCTGTATTAGTATCTACACCAAGTATAACGGGTTCGTCATTGCGTATATTTTCATTTTCTTCTTCTGTTTCTGTGCCAAGTTGGCGTGTATATTTGCAGTTTGGATAATTGGAACAGCCAACAAATGCACCATACCGACCTAGTTTTAATGACAATTGACCGTCTGTACAAAGAGGGCAGGTACGGGTATCGCTTTTGTCTTCACGTATAGGAAAAACAAGGGGTGCTAATGTTACGTTCAAAACATCAAGAACATTTGTTATACGCAGTTCTTGGATGTTAGCAATAGACGCATTAAACTCATCCCAAAAATTACGTAAAACATCTTTCCAAAAAAGTTTTCCATCTGATATGAGGTCTAACTTTTCTTCAAGATCTGCTGTAAAACTGTATTCTACATAACGATTAAAAAAATTTTCAAGAAATGCTGTAACAATACGTCCCTTTACATCGGGAATAAGCTTTCGTTTCTCAATTACGATATATCCACGATCACAAAGTGTTGCTAATGTAGATGCATAAGTTGAAGGTCGGCCAATTCCTAATTCTTCAAGTTTTTTAATTAATGAAGCTTCAGAATAACGAGGAGGTGGCTCTGTGGTATGTTGTATTGCTTCAACCTTATTTTTTTTAAGTAATTCGCCAGTGTTAATTTGTGGCAATTGTGTTGATTCTTGTTCTTCATTACTTTCTTCGTCTTTTGAGTCTGTGTAGACAGAAAGAAAACCATCAAAACGAACGACTGAACCTGTTGCACGTAAATTGGCATGATTATCCTTTTGCTGTGCTTCAATTTCAATTACTGTACGTTCAATTTCAGCAGAACGCATCTGACTTGCAATAGCTCGTTTCCATATCAGTTCATAGAGCTTTGCTTGGTCACTATCAAGGAAATTGCTTACGTCATTAGGTGTACGTTGAAAGTCCGTTGGTCGTATAGCTTCGTGTGCCTCTTGTGCGTTTTTTGCTTTTGATGAATAAAAACGTGGTTTTTCAGGAATATAATTACTACCAAAAGATTCATGAATCACTTTGCGTGCTGAATCAATAGCTTCTGGCGCTATTTGTACACCATCAGTACGCATATAGGTAATAAGCCCCGCTGTTTCTCCCTTAATTTCAATGCCTTCGTACAGCTTTTGAGCAATTTGCATTGTACGAGAAGCTGAAAATCCTAATTTAGAAGAAGCTGCCTGCTGCAAAGTAGACGTTGTAAATGGAGGGGCAGGGTTTCTTTTTGTGGGCTTTGATTCAATATTTAATATACGGTACTTTGCTTCTTCTAATACAAGTTGAATTTGATCTGCTTGTTCTTGAGATTTAATATCAAGTCTGCCAATCTTTTTTTGATTAAACATTGTTAACTTTGCTTGAAAATCATCACTTCTGATGGTTTTAAAGTGTGTAATAATGGACCAATAATCTTCTTTGGTGAAGTGTTCTATTTCTAATTCACGGTCGCAAATAATACGTAAAGCAACTGATTGAACGCGACCAGCTGAGCGTGCACCAGGAAGTTTGCGCCATAAAACAGGTGAGAGTGTAAAACCAACAAGATAATCAAGAGCGCGACGTGCGAGATAAGCATCCACGAGTGATATATCAATATCACGTGGATTTCTCATAGCATCAAGTACAGATTTTTTAGTGATTGCATTGAATACAACCCGTTTAACAGGTTTATCATTTAGAACTTTTTTTTGGTTAAGAACATTTAAAATATGCCATGAAATAGCTTCTCCTTCACGGTCCGGGTCCGTTGCTAAGATAAGGCTATCAGCTTCTTTTACTGCTTTTGCTATTTCATTTAAGCGTTTAGCAGCGGCAGTACTAATATCCCATTTCATAGAAAAGTTTTCATCAGGCAAAACAGAACCATCTTTAGCAGATAAATCACGTACATGTCCAAATGACGCAACTACCTTATATTGAGACCCAAGGTATTTATTAATTGTTTTTGCTTTAGCTGGTGATTCAACGATAACTATATTCATAATTTTACCTGAATGTTGAAATAGAAACCTCCTCTATAAACTTCTTTCACGAGAATAGCTAATAACAATTGGTAAGAGTACGTAATATTGTACAACTTTTTGTTGTTATTATTTAAACATGCCCTATATGGAATTATATAACTTATTTCCCACGGTTAATATAAGAATACGGCGAAATATTAAAATGACATCTATTAAGAGGTGGAGGGGAAAATACTCAAGGATAGAGGATTATGTTTGTAAATCATTTAAAAGTTATCCAGTATATTACGGATATGTCAAAACAAATGAACTTAATGGCGCGTCAAACTCATAGTCCACTTTTGGCGCTACTTTTAGATATGGTGGCTAAAGAGGGACAGAGCATTATTAACAGTGCTGAAACCCTTAGGGAGGATTCGAATTCGACAATGACACATAACCGCCAGAGTGTCGAATAAGTTTGCCGGCAAGGTCAAGTTCAACTAACAAAAGATAGAGGTCTTGTAAGGCGATGCCCGAATGGGCGCTGAGTGTGTCCAAATCTATGGGAGTTGTTGAGAGCGATGAAAGAAGGGCAGCGCGTTCTTTTTCGTTGCCGAAAGAAGAGGGCGTGTCTTTTTTTATATCAGGTACGCTCCAGTTTTCCTCTTGAATTTGATAAGAAGTCGATTCTTCAAAAAAATTAAGCTGTGAATTAACAGAATTGGGGATAAGTGGGGTAAGTGCTTCGACTATGTCAGAAGGATGTGTGGTGAGTGAAGCTCCGTCTTTAATAAGGTTATTTGTTCCAATAGATCTCGGATCAAGAGGAGAGCCTGGAACGGCAAAAATTAATCGTCCCATTTCAGCAGCTTGGCGTGCAGTAATTAAGGAGCCTGATTGCATAGCGGCTTCTACAACTAAAAGGCCAAGTGATAGGCTTGCAATAATACGGTTTCTTCTAGGAAAATCGATTGCACGTGGTTTCCAACCAATAGGCATTTCACTGATAATTGCTCCGCCATTGGCAATAATATCTTCATATAATTTTTTGTTTTCGATAGGGTAGATATGATTAATTCCACCAGCCATAACTGCAATCGTACCTGTTAAAAGGCTTGTTTGATGAGCAATACTATCAATTCCACGGGCTAATCCAGAGACAATTGTGAAGTTAGCATTACCAAGAAAATGAGCAAATTGAGCAGCTATTTTTTTACCAGCGGCTGAAGCATTTCGAGAACCAACAATTCCAACAGAAGGTTTTTGGAAAACTGAGACATTGCCTTTTATGGCAATGAGAGGAGGTGATGCTTCTGTTCTTTTAAGAAGTGGTGGATAATCTGGTTCTCCTATACCTACAAATCGAATACCTAGTTTTTCTGCTTCTTGCATCTCCTGTTCAGCTTCTTCTAATGTTGCTATACGAAGAGGTGTACAAGAACCTCCTTTTTTACTAAGCTCAGGAAGTGCAGCTATAGCATTTTCTGCTGTTTTATAATGATCAATCAAATTATAAAAACTAACTGCCCCAATATTTTGGCTGCGCAATAACCGTAACCAATTCAGACGCTGATGATCAGTAAGAAGAATCCCTTTATTCATTTTTAATGCCAATCTTACTTTCTTCTCCAATAAATAATCTAATGATATTGGCATAATGCTTTATAATTACGAGTATACTCATTACGATCATCATACAATAAGTGTAAGAGTTTGGATAGAAAAAATAAAAAAACATAGGAGTTATAGTAACTGAAATGAGTGCAGATAATGAAGAGTAGCGCGTAAGTAGAAAAAATGTCATCCATACAGTAATAAAAACAATTGCTGCCGGCCAAAAAACTCCTAAACTCACACCAAGATAGGTAGCAACTCCTTTACCACCTTTAAATTTAAGCCATATCGGGAAAAGATGTCCCAGAAAAGTACAAAACCCAGCTAAAATAACAATAATATCATTTCCTGCAGGATAATCAAAAGATTTTGCGATGAGAACGGTAATAACTCCCTTTAATATATCACAAAAAAGAGTGAGAGCAGCAGCCTTTTTATTTTTTGTTCGTAAAACATTTGTTGCTCCAATGTTTCCAGAACCAATTGTTCTCACATCGTTCAGTTTGAATAGTTTTGTAAAAAGCAGTCCAGATGGGATAGATCCGATAAAATAGGATATTAAAAAGATGCACCATAGATAGAGTTGAAAATGTATTTCTACTTCGCTCATTAAAATCTCACTAATTACATTGATGTAATTTAAAAACTGATTGTCCTTTAATAAAGGTTTGGAGAACTCTCCCTTGAAAGAGAGCCTTTTCAAAAGGTGTATTTTTTGAATGTGAATACAGTTTATTTGTCGATACCACCCACGGTTCATCAAGGTCTACCAAAATGAGATCAGCATTAGCCCCTTTTTTAAGTGTTCCTGCATTCAAATTTAAAAGTCTTGCAGGCGCAGTTGATAACAGTTCAGTTAAGCGCAGCAAAGATATGTTGTTATTGTGATAAAGGCGTAAGGCTGCACTCAATAAAGTTTCCATACCAATGGCACCTGCAGTTGCATCACTAAACGGTAAATGTTTTTTATCAGTACTTTGAGGGTCATGTGAAGATACAATAACATCTATTGTTCCATCTTTGATTGCTTCAATCATTGCTAGACGATCTTCTTCTGCACGTAATGGAGGCATTAAACGGTAAAAGGTATGATACTCACCAATATCATTTTCATTAAGGGATAAGTGGTTAATGGATACAGCGGCCGAAATTTTTACATTATATTGCTTACTTAAGCGAATAGCATCAGCAGACATAGCTGTCGATATTTGTGCGGCATGATAGCGTGTTTGTGTCAATGCTGCTAATCGTAAATCTCTTTCAAGCGGAATAACTTCTGCTTCACGAGGTATTCCAGGAAGACCAAGCCAACTTGCTAGCAAACCTTCATTCATAACACCTTTCTCTGTAAGGTCATTATCTTGTGTTTCATGCATTAATGGAACATCAAAATCGCGTGCATAGGTCATTGCATGACGCATAACGGATGAACTTTGAAGTGTTTTTTTGCCTTCACTAAAAGCGATTGCTCCTGCATCTTTTAGTAACCCAAATTCAGTTATTTTCTGTCCATTAAAGCCTTGAGTAATAGCAGCAGCGGGATAAACATTAACCAATGATACTTTATGTGCTGTACATATAATGGATTTAATAAATGCGATATTATCAATGATTGTGTGTGTATCAGGCATCATGAGAAAAGAGGTAATTCCTCCTGCTGCTGCGGATTTGCTTGCTGATGCAATTGTTTCACTGTTTCTTCCTTGTCCAATAAAGACACGAGCATCAACAAGTCCAGGCAAAATTGCTTTATTTTGTGCATTAATAACCTTTGCTCCTTCTGGTATTCCTTGATTTTTTGCTTCTTTCCCAGCAGCTGTTATTAATCCATTTTCAATGATAACTGTCCCAATCTCATCAATTGTGCGTGAAGGATCAACAATACGAGCGTTTTGAAAAACGATAGGCCTAGTCATTTTCTTTCTCTGTTTTCTTTAAGGCGTGAATCCAATAAAGCTTCTATAACAGCCATGCGTATAGCAACCCCCATTTTTACTTGCGTATGAATCATACTTTGTGGTCCATCTGCTATATTTGATGAGATTTCTACACCACGGTTTATTGGACCAGGATGTAGAATAATGCAATCACTTTTCGCATAGGCTAAATTTTCTTCATGTAGACCAAAATAATGAAAATATTCATGAGTAGATGGAATAAAAGAACTTACCATACGCTCACGTTGCAAACGTAGCATCATGATAACATCTGCATCTTTGAGACCTTCTTTCATTGTATTAAAAACTTCAACACTCATATTTTCAATTCCTGCAGGTAAAAGTGTTGAAGGAGCGACAACGCGTACACGTGCTCCTAAAGTATTAAGACTAAGGATATTGGAACGCGCAACACGTGAATGTAAAATATCACCACAAATTGCAACAGTTAATCCTTCAATATGACCTTTTGCTCTTTTAATGGTTAAAGCATCTAATAAAGCTTGTGTTGGATGTTCATGGGCACCGTCACCAGCATTAATCATACAGCAATCAATTTTATGAGTTAACAAAGAAGCTGCTCCAGCACACTTATGGCGCAGAACTAATATATCTGGTTTCATTGCATTGAGGGTTGTCGCTGTATCAATTAGTGTTTCTCCTTTGTTTACGGATGAGTTGCCAACAGAAATATTGATAACATCTATTCCTAATTTTTTTCCAGCTATTTCAAATGAGGATTGTGTTCGTGTAGAAGGTTCAAAGAAAAGGTTAATTTGTGTACATCCACGGAATGTAGATTTTTTTTCATCAATTGTTTCAGGAAAGTCAACATTTGCATTTGCACGATTAAGTAATGTATCAAGGTCTTGCCTACTTAGACCTTTAATGCCTAAAAGATGTTGATGAGAGAAAATAGGAAAAAAAATATTTTGATTCATAGCATTCTTTTCTATCTCTATTTAAAGAGATTACGCAACTATTATCATATTGTTTGAATATGATAAATGTTTTTTAATTGAAAAAAAATTAATAATTTATGATATACGGATGATTTAAATAATAGGAATATGCCTCTATGAGTGCCGCATCTGCACAAAATGCCCGCCGAAAAAATGCATTTCTTAGTGATACGCTTATGTTTCGTATTGCTTCTACTTTACCTTCATTTTTATTGGCAAGCTTTGAAGAAATAGGAGACTTTGTATCTAGTCTTGAAGCAAGAGATTTATCTTATTTGGCAAACCGTTATCGGCCGGTATTGCGTTGTAATGATGGATGGGGAAATCTTACAGAACAGTTAGAGTTACACTCTTCCTATCAAGTATTGCAACAATATTCCAGACAAGCAGGTTTGGTTACTTCACTTTGGGAAAACACAGAGTCAGAAAATGGAGTACGCTATCAAGCACGGGCTATTCGCTTGGCTTTATCGGCTGGCTTAGAAACAGGGCATTTGAATGAAGTTATTATAACAAGTGCAGCTGTTGCAGTATTAATTAGCGATATTGAGTTATTTAAAAAATGGCAAAATGTTCTCCTATCGCGTGCATATGATTTGTCGCCTAAGCCCATTAATGACAAAAAAGCAGCTTCACTTACTTGTGCTTTTGATAATGTTGAGAAACGTGAAAAATATTTTTTAAACTTTCCAAGCGTTCAGAAAGTCTCTTTTGATGAAAAAATGGGGCGTGATCTCTATCGTTTAAATGCTGTAAAAACTAATGTTATTAATCCTACAGCCGATGGATATCTCGTTAGCGCAGATTTAAAAGGTGATTTAAGTTGCTTTTTAATTCCACGTTTGCAGGAAAATGGTGCATTAAATGGTACTATATCCATTCGCCATTTAATACAGCGCCCAGGAGAAATTTCAATGCCAGAGGGTGTTGTTGATTTTCAAGGATCCTATGGTTGGCTTTTAGGGAATGCTGGAGAAGGTACAAAGGCCATTAAAGATATTGAAACTATGATGCGTTTTGATCAATCAGTAATATCTGTAGGTGTCTTACGAGCAGCTCTGCAATTTGGCATCGATTTTTTTCGGAAGAAAACACCCAATCAACCTTTGCCACCTTTAACAGAGCGTATTTTTGCAGATATTGCGCTTGATATTGCTGCTTCACAGGCATTGGTTTTTCGTTTGGCGCGGGCATTTGATAATGCTGCAAACGATCGCTTTGAAGCAGCTTTTGCCCGTATTATGACGCCTATTATTGCTTATCATGTGAGCCAATTGGTTATTCCCATTATTGGTGAAATTGTTGCGCAGCTTGGGACAGAAAGTTTCATAGAGGGTAATCCTTTATCGCAGATGTTGTGTAGTGGACCTGCCCGAACTGTAAGAAATAGTTCTGCTAATCAATTAATAAAGGATTCAATTCTCATAGCTGAAAAAGCACCTGGATTATTTCAAAAATTATTGGAAAGAGTTGCAGTTGATATTGGGCCAGCGGGATCTCGAGCAATTGAAATTATTAAGTCTGCGGTAGGGATGGCTTCAACAAATGAGGGAGCAGGTAGATTTTTTGTTGAACAAGTAGCATATGCAGTTGCGGCTGCATCTTTACATTCACTAAACATAGATCACGTTGCAAACGCCTATATGGAAAGCCGTCTTGGAGGCCAATGGAGATCTTCCTATGGTATGCTGATTGCACGATATAATGCAGGACATTTGTTGAATGTTCTTTATCCTTCTGTTTGACTAATAGCTTTGATTCTATGGAGAGCACCTTGCAATATAAAGGCGGCAGCAGCGGAGTCGATGCGGGTTGTTCTTTTACTGCGTGATACATCCATTTCTAAAAGGTAGCGTTGTGCAGCAACTGTTGACAAACGCTCATCCCAAAAAATGAATGGAGTTTTTGTATAAGCCGCCATATTACTGACAAAAGTCTTGGTTGCTTGAACACGAGGACCACTGCTTCCATTCATATTAAGAGGTAAACCAATGATGGCAACTCCTACATTTTCTTTTTTAAAGACTTGTACAAGCGCATGAGCATCTAGCGTAAATTTCTTTCTTTGAAGTGTAGAACGTGGATTTGAAAAAGTTAGACCAATATCAGAAATTGCAATTCCAATGGTTTTTGTCCCTAAATCTAAGCCCGCTATTGTTTGCTTGGGTAAAAGATGCTTAGTAACTTCTTCTATGTTAATAACTGTCATGTGATCTATAATTTAAGTTTTTAATATTTTGGATTTGAGTTTAAATTTTCTATTTTAAATATCAATATTCTTGCGCTTACAAACACAGCCTTGTATAGCCAAAGTATGAATACACAAACGTCAAAACAAAAAAAGTAGAAAGGCGTAGTATGTCGGTTGATAAAGAAACAGTCAAGCGGGTGGCACATCTAGCACGTATTGCTGTCCATGACGATGAAGTAGAGCGTATGACGAAAGAGTTTAATGTTGTTTTAGACTTTGTAAGACAGCTTAATGAAGTTGATGTCAGTGGAGTGGAACCATTAACCTCAGTAACTTCGATGGCTTTACGTATGCGTGAAGATGTTATCACAGATGGTAATAAAGCGGAAGACATCGTGGGAAATGCGCCTGTTTCTGAAGAAAATTTCTTTCTTGTCTCAAAAATTGTCGAGTAATTTTATTATATTTAAAAAATTTGAGAATCAATATGACTGACTTAACAACCTTAACAATTGCACAAGCCCGTGATGCTTTAGTAAAAAAAGATTTTAAAGCAACTGAATTAACAGAAGTTTATTTAAAAGCAATTGAATTGGCGAATCCAATTTTAAATGCTTATGTGGCAATAACAGAAGAGCAAGCAATGAAAATGGCTGCCGAATCAGATAGTCGCTTAATTAAAGGGCAGGGGGGTATTTTAGAGGGAATTCCATTGGGAATTAAGGATATTTTTGCAACACAAGGTGTTCACACTCAAGCCTGCTCATATATGCTTAAGGACTTTAAACCACAATATGAATCGACTGTGACTGCTAATTTATGGAAAGATGGGGCGGTTATGTTGGGCAAGCTTAATATGGATGAGTTTGCTATGGGTTCTTCCAATAAAACATCATATTATGGTCCGGTTGTTAATCCATGGAGAAAAAAAGGCTCTGATGAAAAACTTGTACCAGGCGGTTCTTCAGGCGGTTCTTCAGCTGCTGTTGCTGCACAACTTTGTACAGGTGCAACAGGAACTGATACTGGTGGGTCAATACGTCAGCCGGCAGCCTTTACTGGTAGCGTTGGAATAAAACCGACTTATGGACGGTGTTCGCGGTGGGGGATTGTTGCTTATGCTTCGTCGCTTGATCAGGCTGGTCCCATAGGACGTGATGTGCGTGATTGTGCAATTATGCTTAAGTCTATGGCTTCTTTTGATGAAAAAGATTCAACTTCTGTTAATTTACCAGTGCCTGATTATGAAAGTTATCTTGGTCAATCAATTAAAGGAATGAAAATTGGTATTCCAAAAGAGTGTTATATCGAAGGGCTATCTACTGAAATTATTGAATTGTGGAAAACTGGAATGAGTTGGTTAAAGGATGCGGGAGCAGAGATCGTTGATATTTCACTCCCTCATATACAGTATGCCTTGCCTGCTTATCATATAGTGGCTTCTGCAGAAGCATCTTCTAATTTGGCGCGTTATGATGGTGTTCGTTTTGGGCTTCGTATGCCAGGAAAAGATATTACTGAGATGTATAAAAATACACGTTCAACAGGTTTTGGTAATGAAGTTAAACGGCGTATTTTAATTGGAACTTATGCTCTTTCAGCAGGTTGTTATGACACTTATTATCTTAAAGCCCAAAAAGTTAGAACATTAATAAAACGTGACTTTGATCACTGTTTTGCAGACGGTATTGATGCTATTTTAACACCGATGACACCAACACCAGCATTTGGTATTTTTGATGAAAAAGTTAAAAGTGGTACTTTAACAATGTATCTTAATGATATTTTTACTGTGCCAGTTAATATGGCAGGTTTACCAGGAATTTCTGTTCCTGCAGGTTTATCATTGGATGGCTTACCATTAGGGTTACAATTAATTGGAAAGCCTTTTGCAGAGGAAATAATTTTTCAAATAGCTCATGTTATAGAAAAGGAAGCGGGAACTCTAAGTGCTAAAAAATGGTGGATATGAAATCAAAAATTTGATTCCTCTATGCAAACACAACTTTATATCATATAATTTTATATAAAGTTGAGTGCTTTAAATAAAGTGAAATGGAAAAAAATAATATAAACTGCAAGCTTTAATATTAATGATTCATGTGGCTTAAATATTTATCATCCGCCAAGATAAGCTTTTTTGACACGTGGATCAGAAAGCATGGCTTTTCCTTCACCGTGAAATAGAACTTGTCCTACTTCCAAAACATAAGCGTAATCAGCAATGGAAAGGGCTGCAAACGCATTTTGCTCAATAAGAAGAACAGTTTTTCCCATTTCATTAATTTTTCGAATAATTGAAAAAAGTTCCTGTACAAGAAGTGGCGCTAAGCCTAGGGATGGTTCGTCCAATATTACAGTATCAGGATTACTCATAAGCGCGCGACCTACAGCTAGCATTTGCTGCTCACCACCTGACATGGTACCACTTAATTGTTTTGATCTTTCACGTAAACGTGGAAACATATCAAATATCCATTCAATATCACGAGCAACGCTTGCTTTATCAGTACGAATATAAGCTCCTAATTGTAAATTTTCTAAAACAGTGAAATAAGGTACAATACGCCTTCCTTCAGGACTAAGAGCAATGCCTAATCGCAAAATTTTTTCTGACGGACTTTTTATAATAGACTGGTTTTTATAAATTATGTCTCCAGTAACTGATTTATTAAGTCCCATAATAGAACGCGCAATACTGCTCTTTCCTGCTCCATTCGCACCGATTAAAGTAACTATACTTCCCTTTTTAATAGACATAGAGAGATCATAAACAGCTTGAATGCTACCATAATGAACATGAAGGTTTTTTATTTCAAGAATATTCATGTATATCTCCACCAAGATAAGCTTCAATAACCTTAGGCTCATTACGAATCTCATTAGGCGTACCACCAGCTATACAGCGGCCATATTCGAGTACATAAATATATTCGCAAAGCCCCATAACGACTTTCATATCATGTTCAATGATTAAAATGGTCAGGTTAAATCTTTTTCTTATTTTGTCTATAAATTGCCTTAGCTCTTCACTTTCTTGAGGATTCATGCCGGCTGCAGGCTCATCAAGAAGAAGCAACTTTGGTTTTGTTGCTAATGCCCGAGCAATTTCTAAACGCCGTTGCGCACCATAAGGTAGGGTAGTTGCTAATTGGTCAGCAAGGTGATCAAGTTGAAACCATTCAAGAAGTTCCATTGAACTTTTATAAAGCTCATTTTTTTCTTTAACAGCATTTGGTAAAAATAAAGCTGAAGCAAACCACGGTTGTTTTTGTCTAACATGAGCGCTAACCATGACATTTTGTAATACTGTTAATCCTGAAAAGAGTCGAATATTTTGAAATGTTCGTGCAATGCCGCGTTTACATATGATGTGCGGCGACAGTTTATAAATTTCCTGTTTATCTAAAAGAATTTTTCCACTTGTAGGCACATAAAAACCAGAAATTATATTAAAAACAGTAGTTTTTCCTGCACCATTAGGGCCAATTAAGCCAGTGATTGTTTCACGCTGAATTTCCATGTTAACATTATTTACAGCAATCAATCCATCAAAATTCATTACAATATCATGCAGCGAAAGAATAGTATTCTTCATGGTTTTTCCTTATTAAGAGTTTTTCTCTTCATTAAAAAATAGTAAATTCCATTCCATGAAAATTCACGCTGACCTAATAACCCCTTTCTCCAAAATAAAATAATTGCTAGTAACAAAAGCGAAAAAATAACCATACGCAGACCTGGAACCCCTGGGATACATATGAATCCTAAGTCTATGGGATTTTCAATAATACGAAACCATTCTAATGCTATCGTAATGATAATACTTCCTATAATACTACCTGTTACAGAACCAAGGCCACCAGCAACAACAGTCATTAAAATATTAAAAGTTAATAGGAAGTTAAACATTTTTGGATCTATAGACGAAATAAGAGCAGCCATTAATGCACCTCCAATACCAGCAAAAAATGCACCAGTAGTAAAGGACATGATACGATAGAAAAATGCATTGATCCCCATTGTTTTTGCAGCAATTTCATCATCACGAATAGCGCGCAATACGTTTCCAGTATTACTTCGTAGCAAAAAAACAATAAAAACAACTGTAAATGCTAACCAACCATAGTTCCACCATAATGTAGCATTCTGTGGTATCCCTTTTATTCCCAATGCACCATTCGTTAAAGAAGTAGCATTGACGATAATGATGCGAATAATTTCTGCAAAACCTAATGTTGCTATTGCGAGATAATCACCACCAAGCCGCAATATTGGAAGAGCAATTAATAAACTTATAACTGCTGCACATAAGCCACTTACAATAACAGCTGCGAAAAACGGTAATTGCATATAGCGCAACGGTTCAGCTATAGGTTCAAGAATCCACATTATTTCTTTTTGTTCAGGAGAAAGAAGCAAAATAGCACATGTATAAGAACCGATAGCAATAAAACCTGCATGCCCAAGAGAGAGCATGCCTGTAAATCCATAAATTAAGTTAAGAGAGATAGCTAATATAGCATTGATAGCAATAAGATTGATAATACGAAGCGTGTAGTCGTTGAAATGACTTCCAGCATAAAATAAAAAAGCTATAATGATTATAATACCAATAAGTGATAAAAGAATCGCTGTTGATTTCGCCATCAAACTTTCTCCTGATTTTTTTTGCCCATCAAACCATTAGGCATAAATAATAGGATAAGAATTAATAAAATGAAGGCAAAAGCATCTCTATATCCAGATAGAATTGGAAAGAAGGCGATAGTCATAATTTCAATAAATCCTAACAACAGTCCACCAAACATTGCCCCTGGAATTGATCCAATCCCTCCAACAACAGCAGCTATAAATGCTTTTAATCCAGGGAAAATACCCATGTAAGGCTGAACTTGAGGGTAACGTAAAGCCCACATAATCCCTGAAATAGCTGCCAACGCTGATCCTATAGCAAATGTTAATGCAATAACCTTATCGACTGAAATACCCATTAGGCGAGCGACTTCAATGTTATGAGAAATCGTTCGCATAGCAAGACCAGGCTTCGTATTATTAACAATCCACAACAACAAAACAACAAGAATAAATGAAATAATAGGAACTATGATAGACATAGGAACGATGCGAGCTACACTGTCTGGTCCTAAATGCCATTCAATTGGTGTTACAAAAAAACTTGGCTGCTTTACACTTTTAGGGACACCACTAAAGAGAACAGTTGCTAAATTCTCGATAAGAAAAGAAACACCAATCCCACCAACAAGAGCTGAGACACGTGGAGCGTCACGCAAAGGTTTATAGGCAAATCGATCAATAGAAATACCTATAGCACTTGTAATAAAAACTGAAAAACAGACCGCCAAAACCCAAACTGGTGCAAAATCTTGAGGAGCAATTTTTAAATAATAAACAAATCCAATAGTAAGAATTAAAAAAAGACAAATCCAATGAATTTGAGGTCGTTTTTTAAATCCTATAAATACTGAGTAATACATGAGAATAGCTAGTAATACAAGAAGAGTAGCAACCCAAGCAGGCATAAAACTAACTGTAGAAAAGAAAACAAAATATGCGCCTAGCATAAAAATATCGCCATGGGCAAAATTAATTAATCTTAAAATACCATAGACCATGGTGTAACCAATCGCTATAAGCCCATAAAGCGACCCTAATGCAAGCGCATTAAAAAAGTACTGGATGAACATTTCAGTGCTCATCTCTCATCCTTCCATACTATAATTATACAAGATGAAATGCTATGTTTTTGTTTTATTATTTTGATTAATTTTTAAATACATAGCATATTTTATTTGAACGATTCATCTTCCAAAAACGTTTCTCAAACGTCGGATTCTACTTCACCTAAATAGACACGTTTTCCACCTTTTATTTCAATTACACCAACTGGCATTATAGGGTTGTGGTTTTTATCGATAGATATTTTGCCAAAAGGTGTTTGGAAATTTTTCAATTTTCCAAGTTCTCTCGTAATATCTTCACGATTAGCGCTGCCCGCATTTTCAATGGCTTTCATAATCATTGTGTAACTTACATAGCCAGCAACTGCGTTCATATTCGTTTTTTCATTAGGATAGGTTTCTTGCCATTCTTTAGTAAACTGTTGTGCAGCTTCTGACATATTTGGCATATCCTCATCGTAGGCTAGCGTAGTGTGTAAAAAGCCTTCTGCAGATTCTCCAGCTATTGTCACCGTTTCAGGGTTATCCATAGCATCAGCACCCATAATACGAAACTTTGCACCTAATTCACGTGCTTGCTTTAGAATAATAGCACCTTCAGAAAAATAAGAAGTGATGAATAAGATATCAGGCTTCTTCGCTATAATTTGCATAAGAGCAGCTGAAAAATCTTGATCTCCAGAGTTATAATTCAAGTTCGCGATAATTTCACCACCTAATTGTTTAAATGATTTTCCAAAATAATTTGCAAGACCAACACCATAATCACTTGATATATCTTTTAGTATTGCTGCTTTTTTTGCGTGCAAAGTTTTAATTGCATAGGCTGCTGCGCTTTCACCTTGGTAAGAATCAGTAAAAGATGCACGGAAATAGTACTTTTTACCGAGCGTTATTAGTGGATTTGTTGCTGAAGATGCTACAACGGGAGTTTTCGCTTTTTCAGCTACTTCTCCACCAGCCAAAGATAATGAAGAGCCATAACTTCCAATGATCGCGTTAACTTTATCATTAGCGGTTAAACGCATGATAGCATTAGCAGCTTCCACTTTATCAGATTTATTATCAACTATAATGAGCTCAACCTTACGGCCTAATACTTCCGGAATTTTTTTATGTGCTAATTTTATACCTGCACCCTCAAGCTCTCCCCCAAAAGCAAACGGCCCGGTTAAAGGGAGATACACACCAATCTTAATAGGTTCGCTTGCATAAACATTTGTTATAAATGTCATTATTATAGCGAATACAACAAAAATTTTTTTTAATTGCATTGCATGCCTCCCTTTTTAGTAGCAAATTTCTCGCACCTTATCTTGAACTTATTCATTATGCAAGTTTCATTCGTGAAAATATAACTGTGTAAAAAGTCTTTTATGTCGTCTATTTTATTAAGAAAACGTACAACGTATTTTAAAATATTTTTATAGGCCTATATAAATACGTGAGATGCGACAATGTGGGGAAATCTTATCTTGGGACTTGCGTGTTAATGTAGGAACGATATTTACTTACACGAAAGAATCAATGTGGTGTAATTTAGACCTAACGGGATCGCGTTTTATTATGACGAGTAAGGATGCATTAAAAGATCATTTCATATCTGAGGACGGTTTAGGCGCTTGTGGTGAAATTATTGAGATTAGTGGCGTCATTAAGTGGTTTGATGGGAGTAAAGGTTACGGCTTTATTTTACCTGATTTACCGGGATTTTCAGATATATTGTTGCACGTCACAGTAATGCGGAGGGATGGTTTTCAAACGGCGTTAGAAGGGGCAAAAATCGTTTGCGCTGTAGAAAAAACTGAGCGAGGATTGAAGTGTGTTCAAGTCAAGTCTATAGATTGCTCATCGGCTGTTCATCCTTCTGAGATTCCACCACGTACACATGTCATCGTAACACCAGAAAGTGGTTTAGAACGTGCAATCGTTAAGTGGTTTAATCGTGATAAAGGGTTTGGTTTTCTTAGTAGAGGGCAAGGAACGGAAGATATTTTTATTCATATGGAAACGCTGCGTCGTTTTGGTTTAGCAGAGCTTCGTTCTGGTCAGGTCGTTCTTGTTCGCTTTGGCAAAGGGAAAAAAGGTTTGATGACAGCTGAAATTTACCCGGATATGGGGATTCCATTTGCTACACATTAATTTGATATTGAATTGATTATCTCATTTTTGTTCCGCTTTTAAAATTCTGCAGCTTTTCATTTTATGTAATAGAGCTAATGGGGTTGTGATGGAGAAGGGGTGTCAATGTTCAATCGAAAAGGAATAGTTGTTTTCTTGGGGCTGTCTTTTCTATTAGTAGCTGGTATAGGTTTAATAAAAAAACCAATAAAGATTCCTGTACATCCAGTTCCTTTAGTAATAAAAACAAAACGGGGTGCAGTTATATATAAAGTGGAACTTGCTTTTACGGCATTGCAATCATCAACTGGTTTGATGTACCGCACTGATTTTCCACGTGATCGTGCAGTGCTTTTTAAGAATCGGGTGAATGATCAAAAAAGTGAGCAGGAAATGTTTATGTGGATGGCAAATACACCCTTGCCTTTAGATATGATTTTTTTAAATGCTGAAGGAACCATTGTTTCAATTGTTGAAAAGACGGAGCCGTTTTCAACGGATATAATTTCGTCAAAAGTGCCTGCAACTTTTGTTATTGAAGTTAATGCTGGTGAAGTTTCTGAAAAACAGATACAAAAAGGACAACGTGTTATTCATTCTGCTATTTGTGGGGAGTGTAAAAGTAATAAAAATGACCGCTGAAAATGTTTGTTTTTTTGAATATGATGGTTTACGCTTTGCTTATCGGGAAGAAGGTCAGGGTACACCTGTTTTATTGATTCATGGTTTTGGTTCTTCTGCATATATAAATTGGTATGCAACCGGTTGGTTTCGTATTCTTGTTGAAGCAGGATACCGTGTTATTGCTCTTGATAATCGTGGGCATGGAGATTCATGTAAAAGCTATGATCCTTCTTTTTATACACCTCAAGCTATGGCTTGTGATGCTGTTAGATTATTACAGCATTTAAAATTATCTCGAGCTCATGTTATGGGGTACTCTATGGGTGCTAGAATCAGTGCATTCATGGCTCTTCTTCATCCAACATATGTACATAGTGTTATTTTTGGTGGTTTAGGAATTGGTATGGTAACAGGAGCAGGGGATTGGAAACCTGTTCATGAAGCCTTGTTGGCGGAAGATATTTCTACCATTACCAATGCGCGCGGTTTAATGTTTCGTAAATTTGCAGATCAAACTAAGAGTGATAAACGTGCTCTTGCAGCTTGTGTTATTACGTCAAAACAAGAACTAACGGTATCTGAAGTGTATGAAATTAAGCAACCTGCACTCGTTGCTGTTGGTTCATTAGATGATATTGGTGGTGCGTCAGAACCGCTCGTTGCATTATTGCCTCATGGTGAATCTTTATCAATTCCTGATCGAGACCATATGCTTGCTGTGGGAGACAAAATCTATAAAAAAGGGGTAATCGATTTTCTTTCTCGTTATCCTATTTTTTAAACAGTTTATAGGTTAAATCGTTAACAAAAGAATTTCGTCTTTATTTATTCTTTCAGAACTTATTTTATTTGGTATTAGAGTCTATAAAATGGATTTTATGATAAGTAACCCTCTTATAAGAGGAGCGCGTTTTTATTTAGCTTTGTATCAGATAAAAAATTAATGGCTAGTATTCGATATTTTATTAAAATATAATTATAATTAAAGAAACTACAGATAAGAGTTTCTTTTAATTTGCAATTTTATTTGTGTAAATAAGTTTTGGAGTGGTTAGTTTTAAAATAAAAGCATTTTAGCGAAAGTGTTAGGTGGTTTTTCTTTTAATACATGTTATAAAATATAAATTGAATATTAAAGTTTTGATCATCTTTATAAAATTATAAAAAGTTCTTATTGGACAAAAAGAATTAATTTATGATCTCTAATAATAGGAGAGTGTAGTGAATGCTGATGAAATAAAAAAACTTGACAGTTATTTTAAAAATACATTCCAAAATTCAGCATTACAGGTAAGAAAGCGGCCTAAAAAAGATGATTCTTGTGAAGTTTATATCGGGGATGAGTTTTTAGGTATCATTTATCGAGATGAAGATGAGGATGAATTGTCATACAATTTTTCAATGGCCATATTAGATATAGATTTAGAAAATTAAACGATTTAAAATAATTGAATGAAACCTTTTATATGTTTAATTTCTAAATATTTTGCTTATAAGCTATATTACAATTTTTTTAAAACTGTAGTAGAGGCATTAGTGCTGTTCTGTATATATGTGAATTAAAGGGTCATATAAGTTTCAATGCTTTAAAGCTTGTGTGGCTGTTACGAGCAATAATAAGATGATCATGAACAATAATTCCTAATGCGTTTGCTGCATCTTTCAATCTATATGTCATTGATATATCTGCTTGAGAAGGTGAAGCATTACCGGACGGGTGATTATGTATTAAGATAAGTCCTGAGGCAGATAATTGCAAAGCTCGAGAAATTACTTCACGAGGATAAACAGGTGTATGATCAATAGTTCCAGTCTGTTGTACCTCATCTGCAAGTAAACCATTTTTCTTATCAAGAAATAAGACGCGGAACTGTTCACGTGTTTCATGAGCCATAACAGCTTTACAGTAAGCTAATACTTTATCCCACGATGAAAAAATATCACGTTTAAATAATTGTGTACGGGCAAGACGTCCGGCTACATCTGAGATAATTTTTAAATCAATTGCAGTGGCTGGACCACATCCAGGAATTTCCTGAAGTCTATAAATATCTGCACCTAATACATCAGCCAATGATCCAAAATATTCTATTAAGTTTTTAGCTATTGGTTTTGTGTTTGCTCGAGGAATAGTACGAAAAAGTAATAACTCAAGATATTCATAATCTTCAATTGCATTTCCTTTTGTCTTTAAATAACGTTGGCGAAGACGTTCACGATGACCATGGTAATACTTATGCGTTGGCGATCTTTTTTTAAGCTTTTTATTTTTCTCTTCCGTTATTGGGTTAAGCGAAGAATCCAATTTCGATGCAGAATAATTGCTTTGATTGTTTTCCTTTTTCGTTATTTTTTTAGCCATAACATTTCTACATTGACTTAGATATGTGAATTTGAAATATAAAAAATTCCTTTGGGAGACTCAGTAAATATTTCACATCCTTCATTTGTTACACCGATTGTGTGTTCATATTGTGCAGTAAGAGATCGATCACGTGTAACGGCGGTCCAACCATCGGATAGAATTTTAACTTGTGGTTTACCAAGATTGATCATGGGTTCGATAGTAAACATCATCCCCTGCTTTAGCTCTATTCCTTCTCCAGGCTTTCCATAATGCAGAATATTAGGTACGTCATGGAAAAGTTGACCAATTCCATGTCCACAAAAATCTCTTACAACTGAACATCGCTCAGATTCTGCAAAATGTTGAATAGCTGCACCAATGTCACCTGTAGTTGCTCCAGGTTTAACTACAGAAATTCCTCTCATGAGACTTTCATGAGTTATTTTGAGTAGACGTTCTGCAGCTCTTCTAATTTTTCCAACAGGGTACATACGGCTTGAATCACCGTGCCAGCCATCGAGAATAAAAGTTACATCAACATTAACAATATCGCCTTCTTGTAAAGGTCTTTTATTCGGGATTCCGTGGCAAACAACATGATTAATGGATGTACAACATGAATGGCTATATCCATGATAATTTAAATCAGCAGGTAGAGCTCCTCGTTTAACGCCAAAAATAAATACAAAATCATCAATTTCTTGTGTGGTTACGCCAGGTTTAATAATATCTGTGAGTGCATCAAGACATTCTGCGGCAATACGACCAACTTCACGCATTTTAGTAAAAGCATAGTCATCAAAAATGCGTATTTTTCCATTTAAACTTAAGGGTATTTTGTTATATTCAATATAATTAATCATTATTTTTTCTGTTTTCTATTTCCACTTGATGAATCGGGAAAATACCTTCTGTACTTACGTGACATTTTACAGCATAAAATTCTACCCCCGATTTGAGTGCTGAATCAAATTTGCTTCCATAAATGGGGTCAAGATCATGGCAAACTGCAAAAGAGGAGCAGTCTTCCCGTTGAATTACATAGAGCATAGCAGCTCTTTTCCCTTGTTGTACAATTTTTGTAAGTTCATCAAGATGACGTGCACCGCGCTTTGTTTCAGTGTCAGGAAATTCCGCTATTCCTTTCTTGCGAATAAAATGAACATTTTTTATTTCTAAATAACAGTCGGGGAAGGTGTTATCACGCAAAAGAAAATCAATACGTGACTTTGTCCCATAGTATTGTTCTTTTAAAATTGTTTTGTATCCGTTTAATTCTGGCAATAGTCCATTTTGGATTGCTTCTAGTGCAAGTTTATTCGGTAAAGTTGTGTTGATGCCAACCAAAGTATTATTCGCTTCAACAATTTCTAATTGGTACGAATATTTTCGCTTAGAATTATTGTTGTATGAAAGCCAAATGTTGGAGTTACTAATTGTTAATCCAAGCATTGATCCTGTATTAGGAACTGAAACGGTGAAGATATTCTGGTCATCTTGTTTAACATCTGCAAGAAAACGTTTATAACGGCGAATAAGTTTTGCAGGAAAGAGTTTAGAAGTAAAGAGCATAACTTTTTTTAAAGCGCATGATATTATAATGCAACTCAAATTATAGCTCGCAATAATTTATACCATGTATTAGTTCAGTGGGGGGGAACTATTATGGTAATTTACATAATTTAAGTGCAAGAATTCATTTGCAATTTTTTAGGAGTTTTTATTTAATTTATTAATGCTAAGTAAAAAATAAAATTGATTATAGTTTGTTAATAAAATGACTGTTTTGTACAAAAAGTCAGTAATATAGCATAATTGGTAAAATTAGGTGAGATTGATGGCTGGAACAAATAAGAGTCGTGAAAATTTAACAAATGGCCCAGCCATTATTTTAGTTGAGCCGCAATTGCCAGAAAATATTGGTATGGTAGCAAGAGCAATGGCAAACTTTGGGCTCTCCAAGCTCCGATTGGTAAAACCGCGAGAAAAATTTCCAAATACAAAGGCTAAAGCTGCAGCGAGTAAAGCGGATCATGTAATTGATGATGCAAAGATTTTTGATACGTTGCGTGATGCAATTGCAGACTTGAATTATGTTTTTGCTACAACAGCTCGTGAAAGATGTGGTTTTAAGACTGTAAAAAGTGCTGTTGAAGCAGCGAGTATATTGCGTCAACGCGAAAATATTGGACATAAAACGGGTATTTTATTTGGAAGAGAAAGATGGGGATTAGAAAATGATGAAATTAGTTTGATTGATGAAATAATAACTTTTCCAGTGAATCCTGCTTTTGCATCACTTAATATAGCTCAAGCAGTTTTGCTTATGGCTTACGAATGGATGAAATCAGGTTTACAGGATATAAACGATACAGCTTTTCGTGCAGCAGAAATGAAGCCGGCTGATAAAGCAACATTTCATGGTTTTTTATCTCAATTAGAAGATGCTTTAGATATGCGTGGATATTTTAGACCCAAAGAACGAAAAGAAGTAATGACTGCAAATATGCGTTCTGTTTTTACACGCGCTAACTTTAGTGAATCCGAAATTTATTTGTTGCGGGGAATTGTGTCCTCATTAGATCATTTTTCTCCTCAATGTCCGCGGGGAAGTGGAGCACCAGAAGGGCGTGATCGTAAAAAAAATCAAAATAAGTGTTAAAATCGATGTCTCAACAATCTATCCTTTTTTTTGATAGTGGAATTGGTGGTTTAACTGTTTTGAAAGAGATGCGCGTTCTTATTCCTGAAGCTCAGTTTATTTATGTAGCTGATGATGCAGGATTTCCTTATGGAAACTTAGAAGAAGATATTTTAAAAGATCGTATTTTAATGCTGTTTGCAAATCTTTTAACATATTACAATCCCACTTTGTGCGTGATTGCTTGTAATACCGTTTCTACATTGATGATAAAAGAATTGCGAGAGCATTTTCCACATATGCTATTTGTTGGAACTGTTCCTGCAGTAAAATTAGCCGCTAAACAAACAAAGTCTGGTTTTATTTCTATATTAGCCACTCCTGGAACAGTTAAGCGTGCATATACACATGAATTAATTAATTCGTTTGCTGGACAATGTCATGTTCAGCTTGTTGGAAGTAAAAAACTTGCTGAATTTTCTGAAGATCATTTACGTGGAAAACCTATAGATTCTGAGAAGTTACGTCATGAAATTTTACCATGTTTTGTGGAAAAAGATGGTAAATACACCGATATCATCGTTTTAGCTTGTACACATTATCCGTTTTTAATTAACTTATTGCGTAAACAAGCTTTATGGCCAGTTAGATGGATTAATCCAGCAAAAGACGTCGCTAAGCATGCAAGGTCATTGCTGCCGGAAAAAATATCTCGCAAAGATATAAATAAATATAAAGATTTTGCTTTATTTACATCAGAAAATATAACTCCTTCAACTAAGAATTTGTTAAAAAGATTTGGCTTAGAGATAGTGAAAAGAGTTGACTTTTTAGTATAAGATAATAGTATCACTCGAGATTTTTCTTTCGGAAAATGGTGTTCATTAACGTGTCCCGTGGGTAGCTTTGCAGATTATATGTTGAGATATTATCCTGTCAGTCTTTAATTTTAAGGCAGAGGAGGGCGCGTTTCCTGAAAATCTAGTAGCAGTATCTTGTGTTTAAAAAGGGAAATGCGATGAGTAAACGTGAAACAACTAAGTATAAAATTGATCGCCGTATGGGAGAGAATATTTGGGGACGGCCAAAATCTCCTGTTAATCGCCGCGATTATGGTCCAGGTCAACATGGTCAGCGCCGTAAAGGAAAGCTTTCTGATTACGGTGTGCAATTACGAGCTAAGCAAAAATTGAAAGGGTTTTATGGTGATATTTCAGAGAAGCAGTTCCGTAAAATTTACCAAGAAGCTGCTCGTCGCCGTGGTGATACTGGAGAAAATTTCATCGGGCTTTTAGAATCGCGTTTGGATGCTATTGTTTATCGAGCAAAATTTGTACCTACAATTTTTGCTTCCCGTCAATTTATAAATCATGGCCACGTTAATGTGAATGGTCGACGCACAAATATTCAGTCATATCGCTGCAAGCCTGGTGATGTTATTGAGGTTCGAGAAAAGTCGAAACAGCTTGTTTTGGTTTTAGAGTCTGTCCAATTGGCAGAGCGTGATGTGCCCGAGTACATTGAAGCTGATCATAACCAAATGAAAGCAACGTTTACCCGTATTCCTGCTTTTATGGATGTTCCCTACGCTGTACAGATGGAGCCTAATTTAGTTGTTGAGTTTTATTCTCGCTAAATTTTATAAGAGAGATAGTACTCTTTCTGTGCGTGGGGTACTATTTTAGCTTCGCTGAAGATATTGAGTTTTAAACACAGGGTCATGCTATCTTGTTGTTGTGTTAGTAGCATGGTCTATATGGATATATTTTTTACTTGATCCTATAGCATCTTAATAATTAGAATCAATATAGTTTAAGTTGGCTTTATATTAATTATACCTATTTTAGTGCATAATAATTTTTATTTTATATTGTGCAGATATGGTGTTTATGGGTACTCCATCAGTTAAGTGTCATACAATGAAAAAGAACGTAAATAAGGTTGATTCTTTTGTAGAAGGAGTTGATGATTGTCACCCAATATTCCGGACTGCACCTTCAACTGTTGAGTTTAATAAACTGCGTAAACGACTTTTACGCCATATGCGGCAAGCATTAGATGATTTTTCGATGCTTTCTTCTGGAAAAAAGTGGCTTGTTGCTTTGTCAGGTGGAAAGGATTCTTATGGCTTATTAGCGCTTCTTTTAGATTTAAAGTGGCGTGGGCTCTTGCCTGTTGAGATTTTAGCTTGTAATCTTGATCAAGGGCAACCAGGCTTTCCAAAACATATTCTTCCAAATTTTTTAAATTCTTATCAAATTCCGTATCGCATTGAATACCAAGATACCTATTCAGTTGTTACAGATAAATTAAATCATACTCAAACATATTGTTCGCTTTGTTCTCGGTTGCGACGGGGTAATTTGTATAGAGTTGCACGTGAGGAAGGATGCTCTGCATTGGTTCTTGGTCATCATCGAGATGATGTTTTAGAAACGTTTTTTATGAATTTATTTCATGGTGGTCGATTAGCGGCTATGCCGGGAAAGCTTATAAATGATGAAGGAGATATTTTTATTTTGCGTCCTCTTGTCTATGCAGCTGAGGAAGATATGCAAAAACTTTCTCAAGCAATGCAGTTTCCCATCATTCCTTGTAGACTTTGTGGTAGTCAGGATGGTTTACAGCGTAATTTAATGAAGGAAATGTTAAACAATATTGAAAAAAGAATGCCTGGGCGTAAAGATACAATGATTCGTGCTTTAACAAATGTGCGTCCCAGCCATTTACTTGATAAAAAGCTTTTTGATTTTGAAAGTTTATTAAAATATTAAATATAAAAAATAAAATTTTAATTTTTTTATAGTTTTGAATAGCAATATTATAAATTTATAAAACGATAATTTTAAAGAGAATATTTTTCCTCACATGATAATAGTATTTCGTATAATGTGTTGTTTATAGGGGGAAGAATATTATCTAAGATGTTAATTTATTCTTATTAACTTACTAAAAATTAGTATTTTGTTATTATAGATACATTAGATATGATAAACAATATTTTATTGAAAATAACAATAATCAACGTATACAATATACTCGATGATTTTTTACCATATATAAAAAATGTCCGAAATATTTTTAATATTTGCGAATAAGTCCGATAACTTTTCCTTGTATTTGTATACGTTCAGATTTATATATACGCGTTTTGTAACGGGAATTTGCCGCTTCCAATAAAACAGAAACTCCTTCATATCTATAACGTCTTAAAATCACTTCTTTTTTGTCAATAAGCGCAATAACAATTTCACCTGATGTTGCTGCACTTTGGCATTTAATAATGATAATATCTTTATCAAGAATACCAGCTTCAGTCATAAAGTCCCCTTTAACTTCTAAAGCGTAATGTCCACCCAAACTAATCATATTTTGTGGTAAAGAAAGCGTACTCGTTTGTTGTAGTATAGCAGTAATAGGTACATCAGCAGCGATACAACCCATAATGGGAATGGTAACGTTTTTTTTATCCTCTGAATTAAATTCACTCAAATTTTGTGATACTTCTCTTTTATTTTTTTCTATTATACGGGGGAAAATTTTACGTGCTGAAGAAAGGTTAAATGTTATCTTCTCAGGGAATCGAATCACTTCCATTGCGCGAGCACGATTAGGCAGGCGGTGTATGAAACCCCGCTCTTCTAGAGCTGTAACAAGTCTATGAATACCAGATTTTGAAGCAAGTTCTAAAGCGGCTCTCATTTCATCAAAAGAGGGAGGAATACCGGTTTCTTTTGTATGATTATAAATGAACAGGAGAAGCTCATATTGTTTATATGTAAGCATTAAACATTCCAATAGAAATTGAAAAATAAATAAAATATATATGTTATGTATTATAGATATAATGTACTTATAAAGTAATATTATTTATAATAAATTTTAATATATATTTGTTTATATTATAAAATTTTATAAAATAAAAACTTTATAATTAATATATTATAAGGGCGTATTTAAAATAATTTACGTGTTACTTTTTGAATAACTTTTTTATAATTTAAAATATTTTAATCGTGTTTTTTATCTTTGTTGTTTTAACTATGTTGAGTTTAAACTTTAAAAACATAACTGTATGGTTATTGCCATTGCTCAAACTTTAAGAATCAGGAAACAAATTTTCGAGAGTACGGAATGAACAATAATAAGGATTGTATTTCTCGATAGATATATTTTCATTGGTAAGTCTTTAATTTTATTTAAATCAGACAGAAAAAAACTGTATATAGCAATAAAAAGGTAAGATTAGTGGGAAAATATATTGATAACTTCAATAAATGATAATATTTTTTTTAAAAAGTGTTGACCAAATGAAAAGTCGACCGTATGTTTCATTCACTTTCTACAAGCATATAAGTTTGTCGGAGAGCGCGTAGCTCAGCTGGTAGAGCAACTGACTTTTAATCAGTAGGTCCAGGGTTCGAATCCCTGCGCGCTCACCAATTGTTAGTGTTTTGAGATTCTTCAAAAGCAAACAATCATTTTAGGAATTTGTAGCTTTTTTTCGTTAATTGAAGTTGTTTATTGTTACTTCAAAAATGTATTTTATTTATTCACAATTTATATATTCATGTTGTACTTTTAGTAACATATTGATTTTTTTTAAATTTTATTGCATTTAGATATCTTACTAAATAATATTCACCTTTTTTCTGCAGGTAATGAAAAATTAATATGTGTTAATCTCTTGATAAAAAGTGAATTTTAAGGATACCCATTAATGATTAAGAAAAGTAACTTATTGAGTCAACTTTCTTATCACGTATAGAGATATATCCATGTTTTTATGATAAATAATTAGTAAAATAAGCGGGATAACAAATGCTTAACAGCTCAAAAAAAATTATTTCTATTATTAAATTAACATTTCGGTTTTCTTTTATAATAGCTATTTCTCAGTTATTAATATCTTGCAGTATAATTAAAACAGCACAATTTGCAGCAAAAGATACTGATCATAATAAGAAGATAGATGCAAAATCTGTTTCTTTACCTAAAAAGACGATGAATGAACAAGATCAATCTAGAAAAAAGGCAATAAACTTAAAGCCTTATAAAATAAAAGGAAAATGGTACTACCCTCAAAATGATCCAACTTATAAACGTGTTGGAGAAGCGTCGTGGTATGGTCCATATTTTCATGGACGTTTAACTGCAAATGGTGAAGTTTATGACATGAATCTCTTAACTGCAGCTCATCCTACGATGCCTTTACCTAGTTATGCTCGTGTTACTAATCTAAAAAATGGATCTTCCATCATTGTTAGAGTAAATGATCGAGGACCTTTTATGAAGGATAGAATCATTGATTTATCAAAACAAGCAGCAACAATGCTTGGTTATGTTAATGCAGGTGTAACGGATGTTAAAGTCGAATATGTTTCTGAGGCGCCTGCTAATTATTATGATGATTCTTATTTAATGGCCTCTTATACGCTTGGGGATGATGTGCCATCTTTATTAGCTTTAAAAGATAATAAGAGCCAATCAAATCATGTTACATTAAAGAAAAAGCAGTTGAATAAGCTTGCTTCAATAAAATTACCGGAAATTGGTCCTGTTTTGCTTGATAAGCCAACATCGTTCAATCAGATAGCTTTTATGAATGCATTGAGCAAGAAGATAAAATAGTATTATTTTTCAATTATACATAATATTGTAGCCAAGAATATTTTAAATGATTAACTGTAATAAGATGATATAAATTTGAATGTTTTTAATAAAAATTATTTATGTAAGAACTAGATTATGTTCTGTGTCATAAAAATATGGAGAATTTTTAAGAATAGTGTGTTACGCTGTCCCGCTTTGTGAATAGATAGAAGTAAAAGTCTGTTTTCACTTTATAGAAATAATTTAGGGCTTGTTAAAAATAAACAAGCCTTTTCTTATATCAAAAGATTTTTTATGCTGGTTGTGGAGAGGGACAGCTATGCATACAGTGATAAGAGTTTTATTAACTTTACTTTTGGCATTAATGGTGAGTGAAAGAGGAGAGACAAAAAGTTTTAAAACTTCTGCATCACAACTGTTATTGATAGATGATAAGACAGATACGATACTTTTTGAAAAACAGAGTGACGTTACTTTTTTTCCGGCTTCATTAACAAAATTGATGACTGCAGAAGTGGTATTTCATCAATTAAAGGAAGGCATATTAAGCAGTACAAAAATATTCAAGGTAAGTGAAAATGCTTGGCGCAAAGGTGGAGCTCCCTCTGGGACGACAACTATGTTTGCAAAAGTGAAAACAGAGATTAGTGTTTCTGATCTTTTACACGGCTTAATTGTTGTGAATGGCAATGATGCAGCCATTGCTCTTGCTGAAGGTATCGCAGGAAGTGAAGATGAATTTGCAAAATTGATGAATCAGCGAGCCCAAAAAATCGGATTGTTACACAGCCATTTTGTTAATGCAACAGGACTTCCAGAAAAAGGGCAGTTTGTGACATTACGTGATATGATTACTTTAGCCCGTCATATTGTTAATGAATATCCTGATTATTACGCACTTTATCGTGAGCCTCATTTTACTTGGAATAAAATTTTTCAACGTAATAAGAATCCTCTTATTTTAAAAAGAGTTGGTGTAGAAGGATTCGGTTTTGGCTATAGTGAAGAGGAGGGGTTTTCAATGATTGTTACTGTTTATGAAAACCATCGGCGTCTTTTTTTAGCAATAAATGGTTTACATGATGGCAAAGGGCATACAAAAGAAATAGAACGCATTCTTCAATGGGGGATGACATCTTTTGATGTTAAAACAGTTTTTTCGAAAGGAGAAATGGTTGGCCAAGCTTCTGTTTATGGTGGAACACAAAGCTCTATCCCACTCATTGTTGAAGGACCTATAAATTTTATGCTTTCAAATGAAGAGGGAAATGATATTAAAGCAAAAATTAAATATCAAGGTCCATTGAAAGCTCCTATTTCTTTTTTGGAAAAAGTTGGTGTTATCCAAATTATAAAGGATAATAAAGTTCTTATTGAAAAACCAGTTTTTTCTGGGGTTACTGTTCACGAAGGAAGGTTTTTAAAAAAAGTAAAGGATGCACTTTATGAGATAACCATTGGCTGGTTACGTAAATATTTGAAAAGCATCATTAATTAAAGATTTAGGCTTTATACATGTCAGGTTATTTTATTACATTTGAAGGAGGGGAAGGAGTAGGAAAGACGACCCAAATATCTTTGCTTGCTCAATACCTTTATAGCCAAGGCTATGATGTTATTACAACACGAGAACCAGGGGGAACAATAGGTGCAGAAGCAATGCGTCATATTTTATTGTCAGGTCAAGCTCAATCCTATGGATCTTTTATTGAAGCGGTTTTATTTACAGCAGCACGCATTGATCATGTCACTGAAGTCATTGCTCCTTCTTTAAAAAAAGGAAAAGTTGTTTTATGTGATCGCTTCATCGATTCTACACGTGTTTATCAAGGGCTCAATGATGCGATAAATCCTTCGACTCTTTCAGTTCTAGAATGTGTTGCTGTAAATGGGGTAATGCCTGATTTAACATTTTTGTTAGATATGTCAGCAAAATCTGGTATGAAACGTGCAAATTTGCGAAGAAAAAAAAGGGACATAATTGACTATTTTGAAAAAAGTGAATTAGAGATTCAGGAACAAAGACGTCAAGCTTTCCTTCAGCTAGCAAAACAGGAACCTCATAGATTTCATGTAATTGACGCTACAAAAACAGTAGAAGCTGTTGCTCATAAAATACAATGCATTTCTCATCAGATAATGGTAAATCATGTGTTATGAATAATATAAATTTTTTGCGTCAATATGATGAGATAGATTCAGTTTTATTACCTTCAGAAAATGATACTATTTTTGGACATGAAGCTATTCGTCATTTTTTAGTAGAAATGCAAAAAGAAGAGCGTTTGCATCATGCATTGTTATTTGAGGGGGAGTACGGGATTGGAAAGGCAACGTTGGCTTTTCACCTTGCTTGGAATATTTTAAGCGCTCAAAGAGATAATTTCTTAAAACCAGAGCATAATTCAGTTATATGGCGCCAAATTGCGCAAGGAAGTCATCCTAATCTTTTATACATTTCACGTCGTTTTGATTTAAAAACGCAAAAGTTTAAAACAGTAATATCTGTTGATGATGTTCGCGATATTATTCAATTTTTAAACCAAACATCGCAGGATAATGGATGGCGTATTGTTATTATTGATCCCGCAGATGATATGAATATAAATGCAGCTAATGCAATTCTTAAAACGCTTGAGGAACCTCCTAAAAAAGCTTTATTTATTATTATCACTCATTCTTCGGGAAGGCTGCTTTCGACAATTCGCTCACGGTGCCAACGAATCTTTTTTCGTCCATTATGTAATTACGAGATGAAGCAAGTTATTGAGCATGTTTTTTTCAATAAAGCAGTTACTGATGAAAAAAATATTGAGATGATTATTGAAACCTCTGAAGGAGTCCCTCGAAAAGCAGCTTTATTTCTTAGCCCTAGTGGATTTGAAGTTAAAAAAACTGTTGATGCTCTCTTAGAAAATCCTGTTTATAATCCAATTATCGTGCATAATCTTGCTCAAACATACTTATCTTCTTCTAGAAGTATTCAATTTCAACAGCTTTGTGATGAAATTCTTGATAAAATTTATAAAAAAGCTATCATATTAGCTGAAAAAGGGAATATTGCTCTTTCAAAAAAGTGCGCACAAATGTGGCAGGAAATTCATCAAGAAATAAGGGAAATACAATTATTTAATATTGATAAAAAACAGTTTATTATTAATTTGCTTTTTAGAGTTCATAAGATCATTCGTGAAAGTGAGCTTTTTCCGTGACAATGTGATTAACAAACGTTATGTCAGTGTTATTCTTTATTGCGTTTTGAAACGAGTATGACATGCGTGACACATATTATATAACAACTCCTATTTTTTATCCCAATGGTACTCCGCATATTGGGCATGCTTATAGTGCAATTGCTAGCGATTCTTTGGCTCGTTTTCAACGACTAGATGGTAAAAATGTGTTTTTTCTATCTGGTACGGATGAGCATGGTTTAAAGATGCAACAGACAGCAGAGGTATTGGGTATAACACCTAAAGAACTTGCAGATAATAACAGTGCTGTATTTAAAAAAATGCTTGCAGCATTGAATTGCTCTAATGATGATTTCATTCGTACAACAGAAGAACGGCATTTTCAGGCGTGTCAGGAAATTTGGAAAAAAATGGAAGCCAATGGTGATATTTATCTTGATCGTTATAGTGGTTGGTATTCAGTTCGCCAAGAATCTTATTATGAAGAAAAAGATACTGAAATTGGAGAAGATAAAATTCGCCGTGAAAAAGAATTGGGCTCTCCAGTTGAATGGAATGAAGAAGAGAGTTATTTTTTTAGACTTTCCCGTTATGAAAAGGCTCTTCTTGAATATTATGAAAAACATCCTGATTTTATTGCTCCTACAGAACGGCGCAATGAAGTTATTAGTTTTATCAAATCTGGCCTAAAGGATATTTCTATTTCACGAGCAAGTTTTAATTGGGGGGTTTGTGTTCCGGGAAATCCAAAACATGTTATGTACGTTTGGGTCGATGCTCTTACAAATTATCTGTCGGCGATTGGTTTTTTTGATAAAAAGTCAGAAAAACATCATTTTTGGCCTGCAAATATTCATATCATTGGGAAAGATATCATTCGTTTCCATGCAGTTTATTGGCCTGCATTTCTAATGTCTGCTGGAATTGAATTGCCTAGACGTATTTTTGCTCATGGCTTTTTACTTAACCGTGGTACAAAAATGTCCAAGTCCATTGGAAATGTGGTTGATCCTTTCGAAATGGTTGATAATTATGGTCTTGATCAAGTTCGTTACTTTCTTCTTCGTGAAGTGCCTTTTGGACAAGATGGAAGTTATAGCCATGATAGTATTGTAAATCGCATTAATGCAGATCTTGCAAATGATCTTGGGAATTTAGCTCAGCGCTCTTTATCTATGATTGCTAAAAATTGCGATGCAAAAGTTCCTATACCAGCTATACTATCAGATCAAGATGAACAGCTTTTGAAACAATCTCTTCAAACACTTCAAATTATGCGCGAAGCTATGTTATCCCAAAAAATTCATGTAGCGCTTTCAGCTATTTTTTCTGTTGTAGCAAATGCTAATCGTTATTTTGCCAATGAAGAACCTTGGAGTTTACGAAAAAATAATCAAAAAAGATTTTGTACAGTTCTTTACGTAACTGCAGAAGTTTTACGACAAATTGGAATTATGTTATTGCCTTTCATGCCTCAGTCTGCTTCTAAAATCCTTGATAGTCTTGCAATTCCTGAGGAAGATAGGCTATTGTATCACGTAAATAATTCAAAAATTAAAGAAGGTTTTGATCTGCCGCCACCACAGCCTATTTTCCCTCGTTTTATGCTTAAGAAAGATAACCTCCATCATGCTGATTGATACACATTGCCATCTTGATTTTGAAGATTTTTCACAAGATTTTGATAATGTAATACAACGAGCTTTAGATGCTGACGTAAAGCGTATGATAACAATTTCAACATATGTTCATAAATTAGATAAACTATTGGAAATTACACAGGCATATGATCAAGTTTTTTGTTCTGTTGGCACTCACCCTAATCATGCTCATGAAGAACAAAATATTACAGCTGAAAAGCTTATTCATTTCTCCAAACACCCCAAAGTTGTCGCATTTGGAGAAACGGGGCTTGATTATTATTATGATTATTCTTCACCAAAAGAGCAAAAAAAGATTTTTCTGGAACATATTATTGCTGCTCGAGAAACGCAGTTACCTGTTATCATCCATACTCGCAATGCTGATGAAGATATGGCAAAAATATTATATGAACAGACAAAAGAGGGAGCTTTCCCGTTTGTGTTTCATTGTTATTCATCAGGAATGCAATTAGCTCATGTTGGTATAGAGCTTGGTGGTTATATATCTTTCTCAGGGATTCTTACATTCAAAAATGCATTGGAAATCCGTGAAGTAGCTAAAATTGTACCTCATAAGAGTTTATTAATTGAAACAGACTCTCCTTTTTTAGCGCCTATTCCTCATAGAGGGAAAACAAATGAACCATCTTTTGTGCGTTATACAGCAGCTGTTTTAGCTGAAACTATTGATTTAAATATTGAAGAAATAGCTCAAATAACAACGCAGAATGCTTTTCGTTTATTTAATAAAATGAAGTAATGTGACAAGGTATGTTTGATCGATATCGATTTACAATATTAGGCTGTGGCTCTTCTCCTGGAGTACCGCGTCCCAATGGAGACTGGGGAGCATGTAATCCTAATAATTTTAAAAATAAACGCTATAGAAGCTCTCTATTAATCGAACGTATCAATAAATCAGGAAAAAAAACAACAGTGGTTATTGATACTGGTCCAGATTTTCGGTCACAAATGCTCGATGCGCATGTTAATCATATTGATGCCGCTGTTTATACGCATTCTCATGCAGATCACATTCATGGTATTGATGATTTGCGTAGCTATGCACTCGCTCAAAAGTGCTTAATAAATATTTATGCAGATGCATTTACGTTAAAACATCTCAAACATTCTTTTAAATACTGTTTTCAAGAACCTACAGGTTCACTTTATCCTCCTATTTTGAAAGAAAACCTTATAAATGAAGATAGTCAATTTATAATTCAGGGGCAGGGTGGTACAATTACTATTAATTCGCATTTACAATTTCATGGTAGTATCCATTCCTTAGGTTTTCGTATTGGAAATGTAGCTTATTGTACCGATGTTAATAAATTTCCTGAGAAGACATTACCCAAATTAATGAATTTGGATGTTTTAATTCTTGAAGCTCTTCAGTTTGAGCCTCATACAAGTCATTTTTCAGTTGATCAAGCATTGCAATGGATAGAATATTTCAAGCCAAAGAAAGCCATATTAACACATATGGATAAATCACTCGATTACGATGAGCTTGTAAAGTATATTCCCCCATATGTAAAACCTGCATACCAAGGTCTCGTGTTTGAAATATAATAAGAAATATTTCGAATATTATTTCATATTTAAGGAAAATAGCATGTGATGTATATGCAGAGAAAAATATCTTAATACAATAACACCACAAAGTGATAAGTTATGCGGATATTTATTACTGCCATAATGAGCTTTTAATAAAAAATAAAATTGGGAGTAGTTCTGTATAAAGCAAATATAGATTTCCAATTTTGTTATCTTTGTCTTGCTGTAATTAGACATTGTTCTCTAGTCAAAATTTAATGAAATTATAACTTTGAATAAGTGTAATACTTTTCAAATTATTTTTTTATTGATCAACTATTCCATAACGAACAAAATATTTAAAACCAAATCGACTTCTATAGCAATATGTATAAAATATGTCATGCTGCTTTATATACTCATAAAAGACTTATTTTGAACATAATTGTGTTTTAAAAGTGAAATGCGTGACGATAATATGATTATTGCTAACGAAGTTATAAGTTCTTTATTCGTTTTGCACCTATTATCGCATAATATATATTATGGAACTTTTTTGAATAGAAAGGACAAATATATGGTAGCAGCATCACTTTGGGGAGCAATAGCAACAATATTATGGATATTTTCAACAAAAATAACCAGCGTATGGGATCTATGGTGGGTTCCATTTACTTAAGATAAACGAGAACGCTCGGATAGAATTAATATCACTAGTTTGAGTCTATCCGAGTAATATCATTTTTGTAGATTTTTTTTAAGAAAACTATCATAATTTGTAATATCATAAACATTAAGAATAATATCCCATGAAATAATGGCATGAGTGATTGATAAGACGACACTATATCAAAAAAGAAGTTTTTTATCATAAATATTTCAGTAAATGCTGCTATGCACCATAAAACAATTCCCCAAGGTGAATACATCCAAAGTCCAATTAATGCGATAGGATAAATAACAGCTAACGTTCCTGATAAAAATTGCCATTGCCATGGCATAAGGTCAAACCGCCACAGAGAACCGGGAAATACTCCAACAAGGCGTAACCAGTAAAGAGCACCTAAACTAAAGCAAACTAACGCTAAAAATCTTAGATAAAAGCTGTAAATTAATAGCAAAATATCGATTTTTGAAACCTGCTTTTGGGTACTATTTATCAAAACTATAATTCTCATTCAATGGATTGAAAATAAAGATTAACCATTTCATCAGTTATATCTGAAAGCTTATCTGGATGCCATTTAGGTGCATGATCCTTATCAATTAAGGCTGCACGTATACCTTCACGAAAATTATACGAATTAATCATACGATAAGCAATACGATTTTCAACTTTCATACAATCTTCTAAAGTTTGAAATATGTTTTGCTTCATTTGTCTCCAAATAATTTTTAAACTTGTTGGAGCACGTAGTTGCAAAATATCATAACACTTTTTAGCAAATAAAATTCCTTCATTACTTTTTTTATAAAGCAATTCCATACATTCTTCCAATGTATGTACACCAAAGCAAGAGCGAATAATACAACGTATTTCATGATTTGTTTCATAATCTTTTGTGATTGCTCGTTCTCTCAAGGCTAAAATAGGACTTCCCTGCTCAATGATTGCTTTTCTAACCGTATCTAGTTCAATTTCCGGAACCGCGTGAGTGGCTAACCTTAAATTTAAACAATCTCCCCATTTTATATGCATACCTGTTAAGGCAAGGTAAACGCCAAAATAATCAGGAAGTGGCGGCAAAAAAAAGCTTGCACCCACATCTGGAAAAAAGCCAATAGCCGATTCAGGCATAGCAAAAAGCGTATTTTCTGTAACTATTCGATATGAACCGTGGATAGAAATACCAACTCCGCCTCCCATCCAAATACCATCTAAGAAAGAAACATAAGGCTTTGAAAAATTTTTAATATAGACATTTAAGCGATAAGTATCACTAAAATATTGATAAGAAGAAGCAGCTTCCTTCATATGATAAATTTCTACAATATCGCCACCAGCACAAAAAGCGCGCCCCTCCCCTTCAATTAAAACACATAAAATATTATCATCTTTTTCCCATGTACTAAGAGCTTCTTGAAAAGCAGAAATCATCCTGTGATTAAGGGCGTTTAGTGCAAAAGGACGTGTAAGTTTTATAATTCCAGCATACCCCTCTTTCGTAAAAGAAATATCATCGCCTCCCCCAAAATCAATTCGCATTTTATTTCTTTCTTAAAGCAGTTACTTTGTTTCTTTTTGAGCACCTAATTGAGGAAATAATTGCATGATAGCACCAATACAATACATATAGATACCTGTTATTGAGATACCTGTTTTTACCCAATACGGAGCATTAAGTTGATAAAAAAATGCGATAACACCAAAAGTACACCATAAAAGAAAAATCGGAAAATTAAGCTTACGTAAACGGATAACTCTTACTGGATGTATAAAGTAAATTGGTAAAAAAGATATAACTGCTGATAAGGAAATGATGACAAAAGCAATCCATTCCTCTGGCCTTACCACAAAAAGCATAAAGACCATCATATTCCAAACTACAGGAAATCCTTTAAAAAAATTCTCTTTTGTTTTCATTCCAGTGTCTGCGTAATAAATAGCTGATGAAATAACTATGATAGCACTTAATAAAAACGATACTCCTGACCCCATAAAGCCACTTTGATAAAGTGCAAAAGCTGGAATTAAAACATATGTTACGTAATCAATAATATTATCCAGTAATTCTCCAGACCATGTTGGAAGTACGTATTTAACATCAAGTTTGCGCGCAATTGGCCCATCGATACCATCAACTAAAAGTGCAAGACCAAGCCAGCAAAACATAGAAGTCCATTCTTTTTCAGATGCGGATATAAGAGATAGAAATGCCAAGAATGAACCGGAAGCTGTTAATAAATGGACAGAAAAAGCTTTCGCTTGCGGCATTGTTACTTTTTTATGGCGCAACAAATCAGCTTTAGTCTTTATTTTTTTGGTCAATTTACGTTTCAAAGTTTTCTTATCCTTACTTTTTCAAAAGCCTTTATCCCCCCTTTATCAATACGTCATTTTTTTATGATATGATTCATTGATAAAAAAGCACAAAAAAGTTACTTTTTTATATCGCATAATTAATTACATAATATAATAATAGAAGATATTTATGCAATAAAAAGGAATTTTTTATTAGAAAGCAATATTAAAATAGTTGGAAGATGAGAAAGGCTTTAAAAGTTGTGACATCTAACAAGAAAAAACATAACGATATTACTGTTGTTGGTGCAGGTCCAGTTGGTATGGTGACAGCACTCAATCTTGCATACAAAGGATACTCCGTCTTCCTTGTTGGTCCTCCTGCTCATACTAATGAATTACGTACAACTGCCCTTATGATGCCAGCAATTCATATGTTGCAAAAACTAAATATTTGGAATTGTCTTAAGAATCATGCTGCAGCTTTATCTTTTATAAAAATTATTGATATAACATCTAGAATTGTACGCGCTCCTCCTGTAACTTTCTGTGCAGCCGAGATTGGTGAAGAAAGCTTTGGGTATAATATTCCTAATGTTGAATTAAATAATGCGTTAGAAAATCTTATTACGCAAACGCCCAATATCATAAGGTATTATTCTTCAGCAAAGCTTTTTGATCATCAAAAAGATCATGTGTACATTACTCTTGCAGATGATAAAGTTATTCAAACGCCTCTTGTTATTGCTGCTGACGGGCGAAATTCCCCAACGCGTGCCGCTGCTGGTATAGATATTAAACGATGGAACTATTCACAAACAGCATTGGTTATGAATTTCTTACACGATGTTCCTCATCAAAACACATCGATTGAGTTCCATACAGAATATGGTCCCTTTACACAAGTTCCATTACCAGGGAATAAGTCTAGTCTTGTATGGGTTGTTCATCCTTCGCGTGCTAAAGAACTATTAAGTTTAGACTTGAAAGTGATTGCAAAAATAATTGAAGATCAAATGCAATCAATACTTGGAAAGTTAACATTAACAACATCAGTACAAGCATGGCCCCTTTTCGGACAGATATCTCGTTGTTTTGCTGTTAATCGAACAATTTTAGTGGGAGAAACAGCGCATGTCTTTCCTCCAATTGGAGCACAAGGCTTAAATTTAGGATTTCGTGATGTTCAAACTTTGATCGATATTTTGCCTAACAAGATATCAAATTTTAGCTTTAAAACGCTTATTGCGCATTATAACAAACTTCGAAAATCTGATATACTTATTAGGAGCGGATCTATTCATATGCTTAATAATACTTTACTTTCTAATATGTTACCTATTCATATCATACGAAGCCTTGGATTTGAAGTGCTGCGCCGCTGTTCACCGTTACGTCACTTCTTGATGCGAGAAGGTATGTATCCTGGTTATGGTTTTAAAGAAATTATGCAAATACTCTCAATTAAATCAAATCAATAATTTAGCCTACATGATAAAAATTAATAACTATGATATAGCTGATAATAAATATATTTTGCTAGATAATGGATATTTCTTGCAAGTTGGTGCATTAATTTATCGTATAAGAAATGATAACCTTGAGTTTCTTCTCATTACTAGCAGAGGTTCCGGCCGATGGATCATACCGAAAGGATGGCCTATTCCCAAAAAGTCTTTTTCTCAAGCTGCATTACAAGAAGCGTTTGAAGAAGCTGGGGTGCGAGGGACTAGTGATACAAATCCTATAGGTACATATGAATATAAGAAATCAGATTTGTTAATTAAAAAAAATGGCAAACTTTGTGTTTACGTTTTTGCTGTACTCTATTCGCATCAAGAAGAAAAATGGCCAGAAAAAAACCAACGATTATATGAATGGGTTACAGTCTCAGAAGCGATAAGGCGTGTTAATGAACCACAACTTAAAAACATTTTTCTAAATTATAAACCGCATTAAAATCAATATACGTAGAATTTATTGTATAAATATCCTTTTTCGTATCATTTTTCCTTAAATGATATGAATATTATTAAAATGAATTCAAAAATATCCGACTTTATGAAAAAATGGTTTTTACAATGCAAAAACTACGCTTAGAAAACGATTTTAATTAATTGGTTAAATTTCTTAATAATCTTACTGTTAAGTATAATATCAAAAATAAAATAGGCCTGGGAACTTGAAAGCAATAAAAAGGTTAATTGATCGTATGAGGTGAATACTTAAAAGCATCGTTTAATTAAATAGATGGTGAGAAAATGAAATTAAATAAAAACTTTAATTTAACTGTCTTTTTGATAGCGATCATATGTATTTCATTTACAATTACAGACTCCACGAGTATGGAAGTCAGCGACCTCTGTTACAAAATCTCTAGTTCAAACTTCAATAAAAACATAGCTAAACCAGGACAAAACTCATTCACCGCTTTGCAAATTAAGAAATATCTTATGCGAAAAGGTTTCAAAGATATTAAACGATTGCGTCTAGATGATCAAGGAATTTGGCGTGCTTTAGTAAAATTTAAAAAATGCCATTTCCTTGTATCTGTTGATTATTCAGGAACAATTATTATCAAAAATGAAAGAAAAAAACATGGTGGACTTTAAACCATACAGCAACGTTAACTCAAATAATTGGAAAAGAATTTTATTACAAAAAGTTTTCTATCCTATCAAAGAGCTTGCACTCATTGGAAGCTTAAACGGTAGTGTATCAGGAGCAATTGCGGCAATTCTTGCAGCTCATGGTTACATTGCACTTCCTGGATTTGGACCAATTATTGCAATGGGCGTTAGCGTAGCATTTTTAATTAGCGCGACAATTGGTGCAATAATAGGATCAATAATAGGTATTATTGCTGGAGCATTTTGCGCTTTTATAGGAAATTTGTTTTTTATTCAAAACATTTTGAAAATACGTATAGCCGATAAATTATAGATTATAATCTGAAAAGTTATACTGTAATTAATAAAAATACTATTTGAATTATTAATATTTTTTATGCTTTAAAAGCCCTTTATTTGATAGCTCTTTTAAATTTGTAAAATTTATAAGCGTTTTTATCAATTACATTTGCTGAAAAAAAATCATGTCCTATTTATAAAAAAAATATTTTTACTAAAGTAATAAAATATAAAGTTCAACACTTTATCATAAAAGTAATTATATTTTTATTAAGTATTTATTTTATTCAAAAATAAAAAGAGGTGTTCTATGAATAGAATCTTTCTTCCTTTATTGGGTTTATTTGCATTTTTAAATTGTATCACTTTAGCATTGTCTGCACCAACACAAGTAAAAATTTATGAATTAGAAAAAGACAATGTTAAAAAAAGCATAGGTGTAATAGAAATTGAGGAAAATGCGCACGGATTGATTTTTACACCAAATTTATCTAACCTTCCAGAGGGTTTACATGGCTTTCATGTTCACATGAATCCTTCGTGTGATACAAAAGATGGTGTAGTTGGTGGGGCTGCAGGAGGACATTATGATCCCAAAAATACTGAAAAACACCTTGGTCCTTATAACCTTAATGGTCATCTCGGTGATTTACCAGCACTTTATGTTAATGAACATGGACAAGCGACAATGAGTGTTCTCGCACCACGAATTAAAAAGATTTCTGAAATTAGTAATCACTCATTAATTATTCATTTAGGGGGAGATAACCATTCAGATGAACCACAGCCATTGGGTGGAGGCGGTGCACGTCTTGCATGTGGTATTATAGAGTAAAAAATATGAAATGTGTAATAAACTACAGAAGAATATAATTTTTCTGTAGTTTATTAATACTATAATTTGATGTTTACAGTATTTTCTTTTTAAAACTCGTATAAAAAACCATTTAGAAATTATACTAATATATTAAAAAACTATCAAAAATAGAGAAAATTATTATTTCATGAAAATAAAATAAATTTATAAATAATATAGAAACCCTCTATTCTCTTGATATAGCAACATCTCATTTTTGATAATAATCTGAATTATATATCTGGATAAATATAAGTGAAATAAGCCTTTAATACCACCCTATAGCAACTTGAGCTTCTTCTGACATACAGTCTGGTGTCCACGGTGGATCAAATGTCATTATAACTTCAACATGTGAGACACCTTCAACCGCACTTACGGCATCTTCTACCCAACCAGGCATTTGACCTGCAACAGGACATCCCGGCGCTGTAAGAGTCATTTCAATTTTTACTGAACGATCATCTTCAATATCAATACGATAAATGAGTCCTAGTTCATAAATATCAGCAGGAATTTCTGGATCATAAACTGTTTTAAGAGCAGAAATAATATCATTTGTCATACGCTCAATTTCAATTTCTGAAATTGCTGACATACAAGATTTGTCTTTTTCATTGTTTTTACTGCTAGATTCAACAGAACCATATAGATCAGTTAACTTAGCCATTAAAAAATGTCCTTGTTTTTTCTAATGCTTCCACTAATTGGTCAATGTCTTCATGATTATTGTACATTGCTAACGATATGCGACAAGCAGATGTTAAACCAAAATGCCGTAACAAAGGCTGCGCACAATGTGTTCCTGCGCGTATAGCTACACCTTGCCGATCAATAAACATAGCAATATCATGTGCATGAATACCTTCCATTTCAAATGATATAATAGCCCCTTTATGGGGAGAACGACCATAAATCTTTAATGATTGAATCGCTTCAAGCTGTTCATGTGCGTAAGTTAAAAGAGCTGTTTCATGTGCATGAATAGCATTTTTATCTTTTTTTTGTATATAATCAATGGCTGCAGCCAACCCAATAGCTTCGACTATAGGAGGAGTTCCTGCTTCAAAACGAGATGGTGGAGCATTGTAAAAAACTTTTTCAGTCGTTACATCCTCGATCATTTCGCCTCCCCCTTGGAAAGGACGCATTTCCTCTAAACGATATTCTTTTCCATAAAGAACACCAATACCTGTAGGGCCATAAAGCTTATGACCTGTAAAAACATACCAGTCACAATCTAAATCTTGCACATCAACTGTTAAATGTACAACTGCTTGAGAACCGTCTACTAGAACAGGAATAGCATTTTGATGGGCTATTTTAATAATTTCTTTAACAGAAGGAATAGTTCCCAAAACATTAGACATATGGGTAATGGCAACAAGTTTTGTTTTATCACTTAAAGCTTTTTGAAAATCTTCAATATGTAAAACGCCATTCTCATCAACTGGAACAAAAGTGAGCTTAACCCCTTTTTGTTCACGGATAAAATGCCAAGGAATAATATTTGAATGATGTTCCATAATGGTAAGAACAATTTCATCACCTTCATTCAATTTAAACATACCCCAGCCATAAGCGACGGTATTAATAGCTTCCGTTGCACTTTTGGTAAAAACAATTTCCTTGGTTGTTTGAGCATTTAAAAAAGTACAAACTGTTTTTCGAGCATCTTCATAAGATTGTGTAACTGTATTCGATAAAAAATGCATTCCTCGGTGCACATTTGCGTAACGATATCGATAAAAGTAATCTATTACATCGAGTACTGATTGCGGCTTTTGTGCAGATGCACCATTATCAAGATAAGCCAGCCGCTTGCCGTAAATATCACATTGTAAAATAGGAAAATCACGACGAATTTTTTCTACATCATAATCTAACGCTGGTACGTTATTTTCCATTTTATTTTGCCTTAAATATTTTGTTTTAACCATTGAACAATAACATCATTGAGAGCAGCTTTAATTTTATCATGAGTAATCTCATCAATTAACTCTAAAACAAAACCTTTAATCAAAATTTCTTTAGCAGTTTTAAAAGGAATACCACGCGTCATTAAATAAAAAAGCTGATCACGGTTAATCCTAGCAACAGTTGCTCCATGACCACATGCAACGTCATCAGCAAAAATTTCTAATTCAGGCTTTGCATCAAATTCTGCATCATCTGAAAGAATCAGGCTATTACACGCCATACGAGCATCTGTTTTCTGAGCTTCCTGCGCTACTCGTATCATTCCTTGAAATACGCCACGCGCTTTATCAGTAGCAACGTTGCGAACAATTTCTGTTGAAGTCGATTTTTCTGCAACGTGACGAACTGTCATTGTAAGATCATTATGCGTTTTGCCAGACAACAAATTTATTGCTCGTAATTGAAAATTAGATTCTTCCTGTAATTTAACATCAACCTCTTGACGATTAAGTTGACTGCCTACATTAATGATATAAAGCGCTAAATTAGCATTTTTTCCAAGCGCAGCCCGTAATCGACTAAATTGAGTAGAATTCATTCCTCTATTTCGGATAAGAATCCATGTTACATCACTGTTATCTGCGACATGTAACGAAAATACTGAACTGACAAAAGTATCTTCATCATTACCGATCTGACGTTCAATAATAGTAGCTTGGCTATTTTTATCAATTTTTATTTCTGAAAAAGTATGCGATTGTCCTCCTTTTTGAATATTTTGTATCTCTATAGGAGTATTTAATTTTGTATTCTCAGGAATATGAAAAACCCAACCATCTGAAAAAAAAGCTGTATTTAATTGTCCAATAAAGTCTTCATTAACAGTAACTGGAGCTATTTTAATGCAATTTTTTTTCAAAGAATCTGCGAGACTCTTTACCGAAACATTTAATATTTTTGACTGTATAAATGTTTTTCCATTTTCAATAGAAAATACTCTATTTTCTGGAAATAATGCATCAACAAATTGGTTATTATTTGTTTCTACAAAATCACTGACAAATTTCAATAAAGCGCGCAAATTGGTATAATGCCAATTTTCAATTTTACGCGAAGGTAATTGTGCTTTTTGAAATAATTCAATAGCTCCTTTTCGTATTGTGCGTACCGTTTCATCTCCAGGTAAAATATCAATACATTGATTAAAATTATCTATAATATCTGTTTCAACTTGTATCAGTTTTCGTTGTAAATTCATGGACATACCCAATGACCTTAAGCTGCTGCATTAATGATATTAGCATATCCATTTTTTTCTAAATAAAGCGCCAATGATTTATCTCCACTTTTTATAATACGACCTTTATGAAGAACATGCACCGTATCAGGAATAATATAATCAAGAAGACGCTGATAATGCGTAATAAGTAAAAATGAACGCTCTAAATCACGAAATGTATTAACACCATTTGCAACAATTTTTAGTGCATCAATATCTAAACCAGAATCTGTTTCATCTAAAACACAAAGTTTTGGTTCTAATAACGCCATTTGCAGAATTTCAATTCTTTTCTTTTCACCACCTGAAAAGCCAACATTTAAAGGGCGTTTTAGCATAGACATATCTATATCGAGCTTAGAAGAAATTTCTTTAACACGTTTTATAAAATCAGGTGTTTTAAGTTCTTCATCGCCGCGCGCTTTACGTTGAGAATTTATTGCAACTTTTAAAAACTCCATTGTTGCAACACCAGGTATTTCCATTGGGTATTGAAATGCAAGAAAAACACCAAATGCAGAACGCTCTGCAGGATCCATTTCTAAAAGCGATTGTTTATTATAAAGAATATCACCTTCTGTGACTTCATAGTCATCACGACCAGCTAGAAGATAAGACAACGTAGATTTTCCGGCTCCATTTTGTCCCATGATAGCAGCAACTTCACCACTTTTAACAGTTAAATTTAAACCATTGATGATCTCTGTATCAGTTCCAGAAATACGAGCGTGCAAATTTTTTATCTCTAACATATTTAATCCTGTTCTTGCCGCTTATACTCAGCATATTATTCTTTATAGAAAAATTAACCTACACTACCTTCAAGACTAATACCAATGAGCTTTTGTGCTTCAACAGCAAATTCCATTGGAAGTTTTTGAATAACTTCTTTTACAAAACCATTAACTATTAACGCAATAGCTTCCTCTTCAGGAATTCCTCGTTGCATAACATAAAAAAGCTGATCATCTGAGATTTTAGATGTTGTCGCTTCATGTTCAAATTGAGCTGTCGCATTTTTGGCCTCAATATACGGTACCGTGTGAGCACCACAGTCGTTACCAATCAGCAAACTATCACATTGAGTGAAATTTCGTGCATTATGTGCTTTTCGATGTGCAGACACTTGTCCTCGATAGGTATTATTTGAAAAACCCGCAGAAATGCCTTTAGAGATAATACGACTTGATGTATTTTTTCCTAAATGCACCATTTTAGTTCCAGAATCAATTTGTTGATAGCCATTTGCAATAGCAATAGAATAAAACTCTCCACGTGAATTATCGCCACGTAACAAGCAAGATGGATACTTCCATGTGATTGCAGAACCAGTTTCAATTTGTGTCCATGATATCTTGGAATTATCGCCTCGACAATCTCCTCGCTTAGTCACAAAATTATAAATACCGCCCTTGCCCTCTTTATCACCAGGATACCAATTTTGCACTGTAGAGTACTTAATTTCTGCATTTTTTAATGCAATAAGCTCAACAACAGCAGCATGAAGTTGATTTTCATCACGTTGAGGAGCAGTACAACCCTCAAGATAAGAGACATATGAATCTTCATCTGCGATAATTAGTGTCCGCTCAAATTGCCCCGTATTACGTTCATTAATCCTAAAGTAGGTTGAAAGCTCCATAGGACAACGAACTCCTTTAGGAACATACACAAAAGAACCATCTGTAAAAACAGCTGCATTTAAAGCAGCATAATAATTATCACCAGTTGGTACAACCGCCCCTAAATACTCTTTTACAAGAGTTGGATGTTGAATAATTGCTTCTGAAATGGAACAAAAAATGACGCCAGCACGCGCTAACTCTTCTTTGAATGTTGTGACAACAGAAACGGAATCAAAAACCGCATCAACAGCTACTCTCCCCGAAGCATAAACATTATCATCGAGTTTAGAAGGATCTCCTTGCTTTCTTACACCTGCTAAAATTTCTTGTTCCTTAAGGGGAATACCAAGTTTTTCGTAAGTTAACAGCAATTCAGGATCAACTTCATCTAAAGACTTTGGTCCAGTATGATTTTTAGGAGCGGCATAGTAATAAAGTTCTTGAAAATTAATTTTCGGATATTGAAGACGCGCCCAATGTGGCTCTTCCATTGCCAGCCAACGTTGGAAAGCCTGCAAACGCCACGTTAACATCCACTCAGGCTCACGTTTTTTAATCGAAATAAACCGAATAATATCTTCAGTTAACCCTTTAGGAGCTTTATCTGTTTCAATATTAGTTTCAAAACCATATTTATATTGATCGACATCTATCTCACGTACCTGGCGTATTGTTTCCTGTACTGCAGGCATCAGCTTTCTCCATTCTTTCTTGTATTAAGAGTAGGTAATAAAAATCTTGTTCTACTTGTCTTACAAGAATTATAGTAAGCAATTTATTCCCTTAAACTACATGCAAAATGAAAAAGTTTCAATCAAGCTATTTTATTTTTTTAATAATTCTAAATTTCAAATGATAAACTTCACTTTTTATGATTATTTATGATTTGAGAAAAAGCGAATAAAAAATCGTCAATATCCTTAGCAGTTGTATCACGTCCTGTTGAAACACGTATTGCACCGTTCAAAATGTTATATCCCATTGCTTGCAAAACTTTACTTTGTTTTACTTTCCCTGAAGAACAAGCTGAACCCGATGATACAGAAAACCCTGCTAAATCAAAACCAATTTGCATAGTTTCAGCTTTTATATTTTGTACAGAAAAATAAGTTGTATTTGGCAAACGTTGCACTTCTTTTCCAAAAATTTCAACATCATCACTAATTTTTAGTAAGCCATCTTCTAATTTATTACGTAAATAAATTAATTGCTTTACTTCTTCTTGAGTAAAACAATCAGTGATTGCTGCTCCAAATGCTGCAATAAGTGGTAATGCTTCTGTTCCTCCCCGCAATCCTCTTTCTTGTCCCCCTCCAACAATAAGTGGACAAGGCATTAAAAGATTACCGCATGAAACAAAAGCACCAACTCCTTTAGGACCACCAATTTTATGAGCAGATAGTATAAAAAAATCTCCTCCTATTTCATTAACATTAATAAAATTTTTATCTACATACTGTGTTAGATCAACAATCAGAATGCCTCCGGCATTTCGAACAATAGCAGCTATTTCCTTTATTTCTTGAATGACTCCAGTCTCACCATTTGCGGCTTGAATAGCAACAAGAGGAAGACCTTTTGTGCTATCGTGAATAGCTAAAAGGGAATTTAATTTATCTTGTTGAATTAAACCGTTCCGATCAACAGAAACTACGCTAATCAATTTTTTAGAAAAACGCCCCCCTTCTGCAACAGAAGGGTGTTCAGTAGCTCCAATATATAAATGGGAAAACTGAATCTTAGATTTCCCCATATTATAAAATGGTGTTAGCACAGTCATTGCTGCTTCACTAGCGCCAGATGTAAATACAATATGATTTGGATCTGCATTAAGTCTACTAGCAATTTGCCGTCGCGTTTTTTGTAGTAAAGCTTTAGCAGCTCGCCCTTCCGCATGTACAGATGATGGATTACCAAATACTTCTAGAGATTCTAATAATGCTGTTCGTGCTGCTTTTGAAAGAGGTGTTGTTGCGTTATGATCAAAGTATCGGCGTTTTATAACCATTTTGCATCTCAATCATTAATCTTATAAATTGATTTTTTAAAATGATGCAATTTTCTTGAAAAATGCATCAAAAACAGAATATCTAACGGTTCATTAAAATGAAATGATCATGTAAAAAGTTACTATAACAGAAATAAACTAAGGTCAATGAGAGAGCTTTAATAGCATTTAAGGAATATTTAATGCCAGAAATTATTTTTAATGGTCCCGCAGGCCGTCTTGAAGGACGTTATCAGCCTTCACAACAAAAAAATGCACCAATTGCAATTATTTTGCATCCTCATCCCCGATTTGGTGGAACGATGAATAATAAAATTGTCTATGATTTATTTTACATGTTTCAACAACGTGGTTTTACTACATTGCGCTTTAATTTTCGTGGTATTGGACGTAGCCAAGGAGAGTTTGATTATGGAATAGGAGAACTTTCAGATGCTGCTTCTGCACTCGATTGGATACAAGCCCAACATCCTGATTCTAAAAAATGTTGGGTAGCTGGATATTCATTTGGCGCTTGGATCGGTATGCAACTTTTAATGCGCAGACCAGAGATTGAAGGCTTTATATCTGTTGCCCCTCAACCTAATATTTATGATTTTTCATTTCTTGCTCCTTGCCCTTCTTCTGGCCTTATTATCCATGGTGATATAGATAAGGTTGCTCCTCCTAAAGATATTCAGGGTCTTGTTGATAAATTAAAAACACAAAAAGGTATCGTCATTACACAAGAAATATTAAGAGGTGCTAATCACTTTTTTAGTGGCCATAATGAAGAACTTATTGAACGATGCGCGCACTATTTAGATAGTCATCTTACAAATGAATTGGCGCTTCCACTACACGAAATATCTTTACTTACTTAAAAACATTAAAGGTTGATGAAAATTAATTGTTCCGTATCTTTGTTAACTCCTCTTATAATAAAAGGAAAATAAACGTGCTTTTATTGATATAAAATTTACTTTCAAATATACAAGTAAAGCCATTATTAGGTATCATCTTTATTTTTCGTTGTCTTGTGATCTATATATTATCTGTGATAAAGATAGTATATTAGGAGCCTATTATAAATTAAGTACAATCTTAGTTAGGAAATAAAAATCTGTGTTTGCCTTCAAATCTGACTTTTTAAATATTATGAGTGAACGTGGTTTTATCCACCAAGTTTCGGATGAAAAAGGCTTGGATGCCCTCTTCTCTACAGAGATTGTAACTGCTTATATTGGTTTTGATCCGACAGCATCGAGTTTACATGCTGGAAGTCTTCTTCAAATTATGATGCTTTATTGGTTACAAAAAACTGGACACCGACCTATTATCTTAATGGGTGGAGGAACAGGTATGATCGGTGACCCTTCTTTCAAAGATAAAGCTCGACGTCTACTTACACAAGATGATATTGCAAAAAATATTTCTGGTATTCAAAGGGTATTTGCTAATTATTTGACATTTGATGATACGAAAACTGGTGCATGTATTGTTAATAATGCTGAATGGTTATGCCATTTGAATTATTTAGAATTTTTGCGGGATATAGGAAAATATTTTTCTGTTAATCGTATGTTATCATTTGATTCTGTTAAGCTTAGACTTAAACGCGAACATTCTTTATCATTTCTTGAATTCAATTATATGATTCTGCAAGCCTATGATTTTTTTGAGCTTTATAAGCGCTATGGATTACGTGTGCAAATGGGTGGTTCTGATCAATGGGGTAATATCATTAACGGAATCGAATTGGGTCATTGTTTAAATACACCACAATTATACGCATTAACTTCACCATTGCTTACCACTTCTTCTGGTGCGAAAATGGGAAAGTCGTTAAATGGTGCTGTATGGCTTAATGCCGATGTGCTTTCACCTTATCAATTTTGGCAATATTGGCGTAATACAGAAGATGCTGATGTTACACGGTTTTTAAAACTTTATACCACATTACCAATGAATGAGATTCTTAAACTTTCTAAGTTGCAAGGTACTGAAATTAACGAAGCAAAAAAGATTCTTGCCACAGAAGTTACAGCGATATTACATGGACGTGATCTTGCAAATGCAGCAGCAGAAACTGCTCGAAAAACTTTTGAAGAAAAAACTTTAGGAGCAGAACTTCCCACTATAGAGTTTAATATTACAGAATTTAAAACAGGTGTTGGATTACTAACCCTTTTAGTACAAGCAGAGTTGGCGAAATCCAAGAGTGAAGCTCGTCGCTATGTTCAAGGTGGAGGTATACGTGTAAATGACCAAATTGTCGAAGATGAAACACGCCTTATTACTGAAAATGATATTACTCCAGAGGGAGTAATTAAGCTTTCTTTCGGTAAAAAAAAGCACGTTTTAATTAAAATCTCATAATGTAATTTATTTATAATTGTATCTTAATTTACATTTTTTATGCGTATTATATATCCCATTGGGGTTGAATAGCTATTTTTTCATGAATTTTAGTGCTTACCTCCCAATAAATAAAGAAAGAAAGATAAAATAATGACAAAATCAATGAAAGGTACCTTAGCTCCTAATTTTAATTTACCATGTGATGGTGGAGGAAGAGTGTGTCTTTCTGACCTAAAAGGTAAATTGATTGTTTTGTACTTTTATCCTAAGGATGACACTAGTGGATGTACAACCGAAGCTATTTGTTTTACACAATTGAAGACGAAATTTGATGAAATTGGCGCTGTTATTATTGGTATGTCTCCAGATAATGTTAAAAAACATAACAAATTCAAGGAAAAACATGAGCTTGATATTATTCTTGTCTCAGATGAAGAAAAAATGACCCTTGATAAATATGGGGTTTGGGTTGAAAAAAGCATGTATGGGCGTAAATACATGGGTGTTGAACGAAGTACTTTTTTGATTGATGCATCTGGTAAAATAGTGGAAGAATGGCGTAAAGTCAGTGTATCAGGGCATGCTCAAAATGTTTTAGCTGCTGCTAAGCTTTTATATGATCAGGGATCATAAATTAACTCAATTGTTTAATACAGCTATAAAAATAAAAAATAAAAGTTATTGTAATTTAGCTATTCATGATAGCAAAAAAGGTTTTTCCCTTGCTTCTATTCAAATGGCATAAGCTCTGTTATTTTGACTAATCAATTGAGGTTCAGCGAAATAAAATTAAAAAACTATAAAAAATTCGGATTAATATGCGTTCTCAATGTTTTTCTCTTTCCCATGAACGCGCTTGGCAAGTGATGCCTCTATAAATAAATCTAAGTTTCCATTAAGTACAGATTGAGGGTCAGTGTTTTCAACACCTGTGCGCAAATCTTTAACAAGCTGATAAGGCTGAAGAACATAAGATCTAATTTGATGCCCCCATCCAATTTCTGTTTTAGAAGACTCAATAGCATTAGATTCTTCTTCCCTCTTTTTTAATTCTTCTTCATAAAGACGAGCACGTAACATAGCCCATGCAGTGGCTTTATTTTTATGCTGAGAACGCTCTGTTTGACATTGAACAACAATCCCCGTTTTTATATGCGTAATGCGAACTGCAGAATCTGTTGTATTAACATGCTGCCCTCCAGCTCCTGATGCACGATATGTATCAATACGAACGTCTGACTCTGAGACATCAACTTCAATATTATCATCAATAACCGGATAAACCCAAATACTCGCAAAAGAGGTGTGGCGTTTTGCATTCGAATCATACGGAGAAATGCGCACGAGACGATGAACTCCCGATTCTGTTTTCAGCATACCATAAGTATTATGCCCTTTTATAAGGATAGTTGCTGATTTTATTCCCGCTTCTTCTCCATCATGAATTTCTAATATTTCAGCCTTCATTTTATGTTGTTCAGCCCAGCGCATATACATGCGCAAAAGCATAGAAGCCCAATCTTGGCTTTCTGTACCCCCTGCTCCCGCATGAACTTCTAAGTAAGCATCATTTGAATCTGCTTCTCCGGATAGAAGTACATCAATTTGTTTCTTATCTATCTCACTTTTAAGACTGCGTATTATATCTTCTGCATCAGTGATAATTTCCATATCACTTTCTTCTTCACCCATTGAAATAAGTTCAATACATTCTTCAAGTGTTTGCATGAACGATTGAATACCATTTATCGAATCTTCGAGGCATTGACGTTCACGCATCATATCTTTTGCTTTTTGCGCATCATCCCAAAGTGTCGGATCTTCTGCTTTTTGATTAAGATAATCGAGACGCTTTAATGATTGATCCCAGTCAAAGATGCCTCCTCAGCAATTTAATTGCTTGTTGGATTTCATCAACCAAAGTTTCTATTTCTGTACGCATAATATTTAATGCCTTAATTACTAATTTATACTTTCTTAACTATTCTTTTGAGCGTTTTATATCAATGTGTTAACCAAATGTTATAATTTTATAAAACCTACCTTTGCAAGCACACCACGCAAACAAGAAGATATAGCTATTTACCTTTTTATTATATTTTTAAAAGAACCATCTACCCATTAACTAATATAACCCACCAGAACCACTTTCAAGCGCTTTATTGACCTGTGGAGAAATTGTCATTGAGGGTACACCCTCCTGAAAAAAAGTACCACCATCAATAACTTGATAAATATCAGCAGGTCCAGTTCCTGGTTTGAAAGCTTCTATAATAACATTCTGATCTCCTGCTTCAGCGAGCATTCCTGTTCTACGATTAATTGGCATTAATACCATTCCTTCAGGCATTTTAAATGGAATATCTGGCTTATCTTTTAGAGCGGTTTGCATAAACTCATCAAAAATAGGAGCTGCTAATGCACTTCCAGTTCCATTATACCCTAACGGTGCAGGTTGATCGTAGCCGATGAAAATACCAACAACAAGATCAGGAGTAAATCCCATAAACCATACATCTTTAGAATCATTTGTTGTTCCTGTTTTAGCAGCAATATGCCTATTAAGATGATTCAAGCGTGCAGCTGTACCACGTTTAACAACCCCTTCCATCATTGATGTAATTTGATAAGCCGTCATAGGATCAAGCACTTGATCCCTTTCATCAATTAAGGTTGGTTCCTGTTGATTATTCCACGATTGAGCATTGCAATTTTCACATATACGGTCATCATGACGATAAATTGTTTTCCCATAGCGATCTTGAATTCTGTCGATTAATGAAGGCTTAATAGAGCGCCCTCCGTTGGCAATAACTGAATAAGCTGTAACCATTCGTAAAACTGTTGTTTCCGCAGCTCCCAATGCCATAGGGAGATAAGGTTGCAATTTATCTACAATACCAAAACGTTCTGCATACTCAGCCACTAAAGGCATTCCCATATCATGAGCAAGGCGTATAGTCATAAGATTACGAGAATATTCAATACCATAACGCAGCGTTGAAGGTCCTGCAAATGTACCACCATAATTTTTAGGTTGCCAAATTTCACCATTTTCTTGTCGAACTTCAATAGGACCATCTAAAACAACCGATGCTGGCGTATATCCGTTATCAAGTGCTGCAGCATATACAAAAGGCTTAAAGGCAGAACCAGGTTGGCGATAAGCTTGTGTTGCACGATTGAATTCAGATGTAGAAAAAGAAAATCCTCCCATCATTGCGAGTACACGTCCAGTATGAGGATCCATAGCAATGATTGCGCCTTCAACTTTTGGAATTTGTTGCAAACGATAGCGATTGTCTGTATTCGGTATTTTTTCAACAAAAATAACGTCCCCAACCCGCAAAACACCAGATAAATTCTGAACAGTTCTTCGATAACCATTTTTATCAATAATATTTAATGCCCATTTTGAATCAGCCTCAGATAAAATAGCTACATTCCGTTTTGTTGATAATAACCCTGAAGATTCACGCTGTGGCTGTAAACCAATTTCTGTTTTATGAGCATTAACAGAAAGGACAACCGCCAAATGCCACTCTGGAACATCACTTAATGCTGAAATATTTGCGAGTGGAATACCCCAATCATTTTTTACATCAATATGTTTATAAGCTCCACGCCATCCTTGCAAATGATCAAATTTAACTAAGCCATTTTGTAAAGCACGTCGAGCACTCAATTGTAACTGAGGATCAAGGGTTGTCCGAACTGAAAGTCCACCTTCATAAAGTGTTTTAGCTCCATAATTACGCATTAAGTAACGACGTATTTCTTCAACAAAATAATCAGAAGAAAAAACATGATTATCATTGCTACGTAAAATTATTCCCAAAGGCTTTTCTTTAGCTTCTTCACCTTGCTCCAAAGTCACGTATCCATTAGCAATCATTCGATCTATAACCCAATTACGCCGATTAATGGCACGTTGTGTATTCTTAAATGGATCATAATTTGCAGGCCCTTTAGGAAGAGCGGCCAAATAGGCACATTGTTCTAAAGTAAGCTCATTAACAGATTTGTTGAAATAGACTAAAGAAGCTGCAGCAACACCATAGGAACCATGACCAAGATAAATCTCGTTAAGATAAAGTTCGAGAATATGATCTTTTGAATAGGTTCTTTCAATACGCATTGCCAAGATAGCTTCTTTTAATTTTCTTTCTAATGTTGCATCTGAATTTAAAAGAAAGTTTTTAGCAACTTGCTGTGTAATAGTCGAAGCACCCTCTGGACGTTTTCCAGAGCCAATATTACGAATATTATTGATCAATGCCCTAGAGAGCCCTTCAGGATCCAAACCAAAATGGTGATAAAAATTTTTGTCTTCCGCGGAAATAAAAGCATCTTTAAGAATCTTGGGTATCGATTGAATCGGTAAATAAAGACGATGTTTTGTTGCAAATTCTGCTATAAGACTTCCATCAGAAGCATGAATACGTGTCATGACAGGTGGTTCATATAATGAAAGAACTTCATAATCGGGCAGTGTACTAGCGTGACTATTTATCACGAATAGCTGCATTGCCACTCCCAAGAATCCAATAGCAGCAATCCATTTTGAAATATATTTAAAAAAAACCATCATCGAAACGACTATCGCTTTCTTCTGAATTGATAAAAGACAAGTATATTTATCATAAAACAAGGTTTTATCATCGTAAAATCAAGATAAAAAGATTATCTTCTATTTCCATTTATATTTAATACTGATACTCTATTTTTTTATAAGTTTAAAGAGTCTGCATAATCTTCTGTTTATAAGCAGCAAATTGACGAATAGAATTCGCAATAGCAACAGCCACTTGTTTTCTCCAATTAGGATTATTTAATAGTTGTTCATCCTCCTTATTAGATAAATAGCCTATTTCTATTAAAACAGAAGGTATATCTGGAGCTTTTAAAACTTGAAACCCAGCATACCGATGAGGATTATTTATCAACTTAATATGACTTTTTGATAAATTTGAAATAACACTATTAGCGAAATTAACTGAAAATGTATGCGTTTCACGACGAATAAGATCAGTCAAGATATCTGTAATTTCAATCGATTCTTCTTCAGGCAATCCATCAAGAAGATCAACCTTATTTTCACTTTCAGCTAAAGATTTTGCAATTTCATCAGATGCCTTATCGGATATAGTATATACCGTAGCACCACGAAGATAACGTAAGCCAATACTATCTGCATGAATGGATATAAAAAGATCAGCATTAAACTGCTGTGCTTTTTTAACTCTTTCGCTTAATCTCAGGAAAGTATTAGAATCTCGTGTTAAAATAACATTAATATGAGAATCTCTTTTCAATTCATTTTGTAATGCACGCGCAAAAGCTAGCGTTATATTTTTTTCTAAAACTCCAGTAACGCCTTGTGCTCCACCATCCATTCCACCATGACCGGGATCAATAACAACACAAAAATGGAGAGGTGAAATTAATGGTATAGTGGTGTTTATATTATATTTTTGCTGATCCTTTAATATGTTATCGAATTTCTTTTGCGTAGTTTGCTTAATATCAATCAGTAACTGCCATAAATCATTATCTATTTTTTGTATTGTGCTTTTTTCAACAGAAAAAGCAATTTTGCTTGTTAAAATAATACGTGAAGTTTTTATATCAGAAAAACCATAACGCACATTTGAAATCATACCTGATAATGTACTCTTTTTATTTAAAGATGTGCTTTGCGATGAAAAGTCAACCGTGGGTAAATTGATAATTAAACGTGCAGGATGATCAAAAACTTGCAATCGCACATTTGGTTTAACATTAAAAACTGCGATAATGCGCGTATATGCATTATCTCCAATGGTACGAAAACTAATAAGTTTTAAAGTATCTGCAGCTTGGCTATACGACTGAAATATTAGAAAAAACAATAAACCACATATGAATCGCAGAATAATGTTCCTATAAACTGCTTTTGATCTTTGGATATTTTTTTTTATCATAAATAAAATGCTCTTTTAAAGCAACAATCAACCTTTTCGTATACAAGAAGATACATCAAATTTAATTTAATAAACGATATATCTCTTATAAACAGAAAAAAAATAAATCTAGACAATAATTTAGAAAATTATGATAACACATTTATATTGCTACTTTCAAAAAATATGATATCAACATAAAAGAATATTTACGTCTCTTAGCCAATGATGACCTCTCTGGTATTGACTTAATTTATCGAAAGCTCATATTAAGTTGTCTTTAAAAGGTTTGTTACGCAATATGCGTTTAGGATTTTATGGATGAAAAGTCTTCAAGCCTCAAAGGCGAGGATTACGTTATTCAAAGATTTAATGATTCGGATATCCGAACTGTTTTCAAGATTTTTTTTGCCGGAGACTTATAAAAATATGAGTCATATAAAACAGATGGGGATAATGATTGTAAGTATTGCAAATGCAGTAGTGTACTTACCTGTGAAAAACCATCTTGTCATGCTGGCCCCCCCTTTTTATGGCGAACAGCTTTTTATCTTCACTAATAGTCGTACTATTCGTTTGAATGAGGTTGTATATATTGCCTTCAGGATTTTAACTTATGTCAAACAAAATGCTTATAGATGCCTCTCACCCAGAGGAAACACGTGTTGTTGTCGTTCATGGCAACAAAATTGAAGAACTTGATTTTGAATCAGAACATAAAAAACAGCTTAAAGGAAACATTTATTTGGCACGTATTACACGTGTAGAGCCATCGCTCCAAGCAGCTTTTATAGAATATGGTGGAAATCGACATGGTTTTTTGACGTTTTCGGAAATTCATCCCGATTATTATCAAATTCCTATAGCTGATAGACTCGCTCTTCTTGAGGAAGAAGAAAAAGCAGCTGCTAAAGAAAATCATTCAGAAAATTTGGCTGAAGACACACACAAAAATAAACAACGTTCCAGAAAAATAAAAAAGAATGAGAGCAATCAAATAATAACAGCAGCTGTTGAAGACGATACCATTTCTGAAGAAATTACAATTGATGATGAAGAGACATTTGATACAAATACCTCTGACGATGATATTGAAATGGTCGGTCTGGAAGATGTCCATGAAGAATTTTCTTCTTATCAACGTAGACAAGAACGTCAATATAAAATTCAAGAGGTAATTAAGAGACGTCAAATTTTGTTGGTTCAAGTCATTAAAGAAGAACGTGGTAATAAAGGAGCTGCGCTTACAACTTACTTATCTTTAGCAGGTCGTTATTCTGTTTTAATGCCAAATACGGCGCGAGGTGGTGGTATTTCACGAAAAATAACAAATATACAAGATCGTAAACGTCTTAAAGAAATTGTCAAAGAGTTATCGGTTCCTAAAGGTATGGGCGTTATTCTACGAACTGCGGGAGCAAATAGAACAAAAGCTGAAATTAAACGCGATTACGAATATCTTACACGGTTATGGGATACTATTCGTACTTTAACACTTCAATCAACTGCACCATGTCTTGTTCATGAAGAAAGCAGCCTTATCAAACGTTCTATACGTGATCTTTACAATAAAAGTATCAATGAAATTCTTGTTTCTGGCGATCAAGGATATCGTGAAGCAAAAGATTTTATGCGTATGCTCATGCCAAGTCATGCAAAAGTTGTTCAACCTTATCGCGATCCGACTCCTATTTTTGCTCGCAATAATATTGAAACCCAACTCGATAAGATATTGCTCCCACAGGTTTTTTTAAAATCAGGTGGCTATCTCGTTATTAATCAAACAGAAGCACTCGTTGCCATTGATGTAAACTCTGGCCGTTCTACAAAAGAACATTCTGTTGAAAAAACAGCATTGCAAACAAATCTTGAAGCAGCAGAAGAGATAGCTCGTCAATTACGCTTACGAGATCTAGCTGGTTTAATTGTAATTGATTTCATTGATATGCTTGAAGAACGTAATGTTAGAATGGTTGAAAAAAAATTAAAAGATTGCTTAAAAAGCGATCGCGCACGTATTCAAGTTGGTCATATTTCGCATTTTGGTCTTCTTGAAATGAGTCGTCAACGTATTCGGGTATCAGTTTTAGAAAGTACAATGCAACCCTGCACGCATTGTGCTGGAACAGGAAGTATCCGCTCTGAGTCATCAATTGCTTTACACGTCATACGATCAATTGAAGAATATCTTCTTCATAATCCACAACATAACATCATTGTGCGCACACCTGCAGCAACAGCACTTTATGTATTAAATCATAAACGCAATATTCTTGTGAATTTAGAAATGCGCTTCAAGCTTAATATTAGTATTGAGGCAGATGATAGCATTGGAACACAACACCTCACTATTTCAAAGAGTACAATAGCAGAAGCAGTAGCTCAATCTACACTATTCTCAGAAGATAATGACAAAGAAAAAATTGATAATGCTATTTTTAAAAATAGTGAAGATACTGAAGATGAAGTATCAACGAAAACAAATCAAAAACACCGACGTAAAAATCATCAAAAAGAAATTAATAGTAATGCTGTTTTAGCTCCCCATAAAAAGGATGATGACTCAAATGATGAAGATTTACATCGTAGAGGACGTCGTCGAGGACGATCTGGAAATCGCCGTAATCAGGATAATAGTTTTTATCAGCCTCGTATTCCTTCTACGGAGCCAGTAGGAGATTTTGCTAAAAAAGCTCTAGAAGAAGTGAAAAAGACAAACCGTAAACGCCGTACTTCAATGATTACATCTGTTGGATTTGAAGAATTAAAAAATGATACAAAACGCTCAAATATGCAACAAAATGAAGTTGCAGAAACTGATGTGGCTATGAAGTCTAAAAAACGTAGGATACGTTCTTCAAAAGAAGTGAAAAGTAAACAGATACCCGAAAATGATCAAAGCATAACAACAGCAGAGATTCTTGAAGAAAAGGTTACCGATAATTCAAAACATAAAAAAGTTAAAATAAAACAAATAGATGAACCTATTCATGAAGTAAAAAAAGAAGCTCCTGCAAATGTAACAAAGAAAACACGAAGAATAAGAAAAAAATTAACAAGTAAAGAAGAAACACAAAAAATACCAGAACAAGAAACTATGATAGAAAAAGTTGGTGAAGCAGTTTTGACAAAAACTGAAGGAAATGCCAATGAGCCTATTATTAAATTATCAACATCTAATGATGTTCCAAAGACTAAACGTGTGGGTTGGTGGAAACGAAGAATTCTTTCTAAAAATTAAATATAAAAAAAATTGCTACAAAATTATATTTTGTAGCAATTTAAGTTAAATAAACAAATATGTAAAAGAGTCTCTTTTCTTGTTTTTTATTAATTCTTTTTTGCTTTTTCTTGCTCAGCCTGCATACGATCTTCAATTTCTTTTTGCTTTGATTTAATAGCTTGCTGTAGCTTTACTTGTTCTTGCTGAAAATCTTTTTCTTCCATACCAGGTCCTGTATATGCAGCCGTAAATCCATTAAGAGAAAATTCAATAGGATTAGCTGAACCTCGGAAGTTAACTGTTGTTACAACCATTTTTGTACCACTTTTCATAGCAGAAACCAGCTTATCATCTAGAACATCATTAGCAATACAGCTTGGCCCATTACAAATAATGTAAGGAATTTTCTTAGAAAAACTATCTCCAATTTGAATGTTAACCCCTTCCGGCAAAAAACGACCCGTAGGCACTTGAATGCCTATACGTCTTTCATTTTGTTTTCCTTTTATTTCAACTAAGTTAAAAGCTGTTAAAGGCTGTCCAGTGCTTGATACAACAGTATTCATTGTATTACAAATATCAACATCATGCTGCTTACTGCAAACTTTATACCAACCTTGAGATAAAGTCTGCGCACTTACAGGAATATGAACTGTAAAAAAGAAGGCAGCAGCTCCAGCTAGTACTGAAACAGCAGAATAGATATTTTTTTGTGACATGACTAAATTAATCCTTTCAACGTGCTTTTAATAACCCCAAGATTAGGAATATTACATATAATTTTAAGTACATTAAATTAATAATAGCACCTCTTTAATGCCTCTTGCTTCAATACAAAGAAAAAAATGAAGTTTTGTAAAGAAGCTAAAAAACAGTTATTTGAACTTTTATGCACTCAATATATAAAATTTTTTCCTTTTTATCGCATTGATTGTGATGAATTTTATTCATACAATAGCTTAACATAAGAGATTAAAATTACATAAACGAATCAATATTGCAATATGATTAAAGTAAACTTCTATATTATTTTATACTTTTCATTATTTAAAACTTCTTTTTACATTCGTAATACTCTTTTTAACCTTTAATTGTGGAACTTTAGCAACTGGTCTTGCAATGCATGGAATGCCGAAGTTATCAGATGAATTTGACCATTTTCCTTATACATGCAAATCAAAAAGGTAAAATCACTTATGATATTATCGGAACATTTGATGGACTGAATATCCCTTTGTAATTCGTAGCTTTCGAACAACTGCAAGAGAACTTTTTGCTGATGAACAATTTTCTAGTTTTGTGTATGAAACAATGATAGCCCACTCCAGAGATGAGGCATTTATGCTTTATAGTCTTTTGTAGAAAAAGTTGAGTTAAATGACAAACGTACTGAAATTACTTTTTTTCTTAATCCAAAAAAACATTTTTCAGATGAAAAACCTCTAACGGTTGAAGATGTTTTATTCACAGTAAAACTCCTTAAAGAGAAAGGACGGCTGCCATTTAATTAATATATGGAAATGGATAGATTCTATAGAAAAAAAATGGTTTAGATAAAATTCCAGGAAGTGATCCTTATATTATTGAACATGTTGATCCAGGGGAAAGGATTATTTATAAACGCGACCCTAATTATTGGGATAGAAAATCTTCCTGTTAATAAAGGATTAAATGATTTTTAAATAATCTAAATTGAATACTTTCATAATGAAGTAGCACACTTTGAAACTTTTTTAAAAGGCATAGTTCGTGTTTTTATTGAAACAAATCCAAACCGTTGGAAACATTCTTATAACTTTTCAGCTGTTAACAAAAAGCAAGTTATAAAAGAAAGTTTTTCACAAAGAACCCCTGCAAATGTTATGGGCTTTGTTTTTTTAATACGCGTCGTAATATTTTAAAGAATAGAAGAGTAAGATAAGCGTTATCAATACTTTTCAATTTTGAATGGGCTAATCATTATCTTAAAATAATACTTACACCAGAATACAAGGCTATTGTGATGGATATATTCTCTTATCTGTTGGAAAACCAGCAAGTGCAAAAAAAGCGCTTCTAGCAATAAACAGGTGGATCAGGTATGGATCGATTAATAGCTCAAAAAGCTTAGAAGTTTTTACAAGAAGCCAGCTTTACAAAAAGAGAGACAAAACCATTCAGCCGGATGACTTACCTTTTCGACTTGAAATCATGACTCGATCGCTTGAAAAAGAAAAATTTACGCTTGCATTTCAAAGTAATTTGGCACACATCTTGATATTCAGGTTGAAATAAGAACTATAGATGATAGCTAATATCAAAATCGTTTAAAAATTTTTGGTTATGACATGATTATAGGAAAATTAAAAAGCTCTCTATCCCCAGGAAATGAACAAAAAAATCACTACAGTTCAGCTTCTCGAGATTTAAAAGGAAGCTTTAATTTTTCTGGAGTAACTGACCCCGCTATACTCTGCAATGCTTGATACAAATTCAGATGTCGATTTTATCGTCGCTGTTCATACATTGGATAGAGTTCTTATTTCTGGCAGCTATTTATACCGCTTTCTTACTTACCTTCACAATGGGTGGTTTAGTTTATTGGTCATATATTAAGCATCCTACTTATACATCACTAGTATGAGTATCGTCTCCCAACTTGGTGGAGAGAATAAAAGGATAAAAATTCTTTGAAACTTTTACTTAGCTTTTTATTTAAAGTATTATTAAATATAATTATTTATATAGTAATTTAATATTATAATAGAGTTAAATAAAATATAATATTTATTATTATTTAATGTAATATTATAATATTATATTTTACTAAATATCACTCTATTTAAATGATAAAAAATATATTACTGAATTGAATGTTATGTTGCTATTTCTACAAGCTGCTTCATAATATTTACTGCTCCAACAAGCCTTTCATCCACTGTTGTCCAATCACGGACAAGAACGATACTTTGATCTGGTCTAATTTTTGCCATTGAACCTTGCCTTTCAACCCATTGGACAAGAGCGATACCATTTTCAAAATAATTATTACGAAATTGTACAACCCCTCCTTTTGGCCCAGCATCCAATTTTTCTACATGAGCTTTTCGACACAATATTTTAATATAAAAAACTTTTAAAAGATGTCGCACTTCAAGTGGCAAAGGACCAAAACGATCGACTAATTCAGCTGCAAATTCATCGATTTTCTCTAAATTATCCAGTTCTGTTAAACGACGATAAAGAGCCATACGTAATGATAAATCAGGTACGAAATTTTCTGGTATCATGACTGTTGTACCAAGTGAAATTTGAGGTGACCACTGTTTATCTTCACTTTGTTCACCCTCTTTTAATTCAGCAATGGCTTCTTCAAGCATTTTTTGATATAATTCAAATCCAACTTCTTTTATATGCCCCGACTGTTTTTCACCTAAAAAATTTCCTGAACCACGAATATCCATATCATGGCTGGCCAATTGGAAACTAGCTCCTAAACTATCAAGAGACTGTAAAACTTTAAGACGACGCTCAGCAGCTGAAGTTAAAACTTTACCAGAAGGAAATGTAAAAAGTGCATAAGCGCGTTGTTTTGAACGACCTACTCTGCCCCGTAATTGATAAAGAGCTGAAAGACCAAACATTTCAGCACGATGTACGATTAACGTATTCGCTGTAGGAATATCAAGGCCCGATTCAATAATACTTGTTGATAATAAAATGTCATATTGTCCATCATAGAATGCATTCATAATATCATCAAGTTGCCCCGCTGACATTTGTCCATGAGCTATCACAAATTTGAGTTCCGGTACATGCGTTTTAAGATATTCCTCTATAGAAGAAAGATCAGAAATACGAGGGCATACATAAAAACTTTGTCCTCCACGATAATATTCTCGAAGTAAAGTTTCTCTTATAACCAGTGCATCAAAAGGGGAAATAAAAGTACGAACCGCCATTCTATCAATAGGTGGAGTTGTTATCAATGAAAGCTCGCGTACACCAGATAATGCTAACCCTAAGGTTCGTGGTATAGGTGTTGCTGAAAGTGTAAGAACATGAATATCACTTTTTAGCTCTTTTAAACGCTCTTTGTGCTTTACTCCAAAATGCTGCTCCTCATCAATAATAAGAAGCCCTAACCGTGAAAAACTGACTGCACCGCTTAATAGCACATGTGTGCCAATAACAATATCAACTGTACCATCTGAAATGCCTTTTTTAATTTGTGCAAGTTCTTTAGTCTTTACAAGCCTTGATGCATGACCAATTTTAATTGGTAACCCTTGGAAACGCGATGTAAAGGTCTTATAATGTTGTCGTGAGAGCAACGTTGTTGGCACAACAACAGCCACTTGGTATCCATTTAATGCTGCAACAAAAGCACTTCGAATAGCAACTTCTGTTTTTCCAAAACCAACATCACCACATATCAAACGATCCATTGGTTTTCCTGATGCTAAATCATCTAAAACAGCATCAATTGCACCTATTTGATCTTCCGTCTCTTCATAAGGAAAACACGCAACAAACTCATCAAATGGCCCTGTCGGTGGAACCAAAGCAGGAGCAGAATGTGTTGCACGCTCTGCAGCTATATGGATCAATTGACCTGCCATATCTAATAAATGTTTTTTTAACCGTGCTTTACGCGACTGCCAAGAAACACCACCTAACTTATCTAACGTTATATCTGTCTCTTCTGATCCATAGCGTGAAAGAAGTTCAATATTTTCAATAGGTAAAAAAAGCCTATCTCCCCCTGCATAATTAATTTCAAGGCAATCTCGTAAAATTCCGGTTGTCATAATGGTTTTAAGACCAACAAACCTCCCAATACCATGGTCAATATGCACAACAATATCACCACAATTTAAAGAAGAAATCTCAGAAATAAAACTTGTATTTTTTTTACGTCTTTTAGATGACCTTATTAACCGATCTCCCAAAATGTCTTGCTCTGCAATAATAACAAAATCTTCAGTTTCAAAACCATGCTCAATTGTTATGACGGCCGCAGATACATAATTACTTGGTGTTTTTTTTATGGCTTGTAATGATTGTATAATATTTATTTTTTTTAATCCATGCTCATTAAGAACCTGAATTAAACGATCAAGAGATCCTTCACTCCAACAGGCTAAAAGCACTTTTTTTCCAGCATCATGCAATAAAGAAATATGATCAACCACACTCGAAAAAACATTTTTTTCTTGTGCATTACGTTCTTTGATAAAATCATACCCTAATTTAACATTTGTGTGGACAATAGTAGTTTGATCTAAAGTTTTCGGAATATTAAAAGGTGTAAAATCAACACGACACTCGGACTGTTTTGCACATTCTAAAACATGCTCTGGTGTTAAATAAAGAAGATTAGGGTCTACAGGGTGATAAGAAACAGAATTCTCTTTATCATTTTCACGCTCTTTACGGGCATCATAATAATCTTCAATAAGCCGGTAACGCTCGATTAAAACTTCTTCTATACGGTGCTCAAATACAATAGGCAGATCATGATAATGATCAAAAAAAGTATCAAGGTTCTCATAAAAAAATGGAAGCCAATGCTCCATACCAGCAAAACGACGACCTTGAGAAATTGCTTCATAAAGCATGTTATTTCTTTTTGATACACCAAATGCGTGAATATAACTGCTTTTAAAGCGACTGATAACTTCAGGTGTAAGGACAACTTCACTCATTGCCTGCAACAAAAATTCAGTTCTTTTTCCTGTTGTTCTCTGTGTTTCTAAATCAAATACGCGAATATCCTCTAGAGTATTTCCAAAAAAATCAAGACGTAAAGGCTCTATCTCCATAGGAGAAAAAATATCAACGATCCCTCCTCTTACAGCAAATTCACCAACATCACGCACAACTGCAACGCGTTCAAAACCATTAGACTCTAGAGATTTAACTAAATGCTCCATATTAGCATTTTGGCCAGCACGCGCATAAATAACTTGGGATTCAATCATTGCTTGAGGAGGCAATTTTTGCATAATTGCATTTGCTGTTGTTAATATAATCGCTGTATGTGGGGTTTTACGCAGATTTGATATATGTGTCAAAGCGGATAACCGACGTGCCATAACAGAAATCCCAGGAGATACACGATCGTAGGGTAAACAATCCCATGCAGGAAATTGAATAACAGGCAAATTTGGTTCAATAAAATTTAAAGTTTGCACTAAATGAGGAATTTTTGTTCCATCACGAATAACATAAACGAGTGGTTTCCCTTGAGCAATTTCTGCACTTAATTTAGCAAGCGCAAAAGCTTCAAATCCATCAGTAATACCATCAAAGATCATATGGGAAGAAACATTTTTAGGAGTAATATTTTGTCTAAATATGGGCATCGGAATTGATTTTAATTTATACAAGCATGATAATTCATGATATCACGAAAAAGTGGGCTATCGATTTCAGATGGTGGCGCAACTACTCCGGTAGTCCATAACAACAAATCACAATCATCAAAAGACATGATGTATTCAAGTTCAGAAATCGTTTTATCATTCATCTCAATAATATGAGCATTCACGTAATATCCAAAAATTAAATCCATTTCACGAATACCTCTATGCCATGCACGAAAAACTAATCGGCGACGACGCGCATCTAATTGATTTTCGTCAACGACAGAAACCGTCATAAAAATCTCCTTAATAAATAAAAAGTGTTATAAACATATCATTCAGTTTATAAAGTAAATTTTGTATCTCACATCTTTAAGGAAGTTCAACAATCTTTTTTTCTCTAAGTGTAATTCGGCGATGCATTAGCTTTGCTAAACCATAATTATGAGTCGCAATAAGAGCAGAAAGACCAGACTGACGAACCAAGGCAGATAAAGCTTGAAATACATAAGCTGAAGTTACTGGATCTAGATTCCCTGTAGGCTCATCAGCTAAAAGAATAGAAGGACCATTTGCTACTGCTCGCGCAATAGCAACACGCTGTTGCTCACCACCAGATAATTCCGATGGACGATGCTTAGCTCGGTGAGAAACACGCAAATAAGTTAATAGCTTTAATGCACGATCTTCTGCTACAGATTTTCTTAATCCTGCTATCATTTGCGGTATCATGACATTTTCTAAAGCTGTGAACTCTGGAAGCAAGTGATGAAATTGATAAACAAAACCAATATCGTTTCGTCTAATGGCTGTCCTCTCGTTATCAGAGTACTTTGCACAAGAAATACCCCGTAATACCACATCACCATTTGTTGGCTTTTCTAATAAACCAGCGATATGAAGAAGTGTTGATTTTCCAGAACCAGATGGGCCAACAAGCGCTACAAGCTCCCCACGATTAAGAATAAAATTAGCTTTATCTAAAATAATTAAGGGCTTACCGCTCTCAAAAAAATGCTGCTCAATTTCAACAAGCTTTAAAATAGCTGTCATTATTCATACCTTAAAGCTTGTACAGGATCTAGTTTAGCAGCTCTCCATGCTGGAATGAGTGCAGCAAGAAATGACAAAAATAAAGCCATTATAGCAACCATAACTGTTTGCCCCCATTCAATCTTTGCGGGTAACTTTGTTAAAAAATATAATTGAGGATTAAAAACATCTACATTAAATAACCAAGATATAAAACTCTGAATATGATTGATGTTTACAGTAGCTATAACACCTAAAATTAACCCTAATACTGTTCCAATAAACCCAATCATCATACCGGCTATAATAAATATACGCATAATCGCATTTTTATGTGCCCCCATCGTACGCAAAATCGCAATATCATGATTTTTATCTTTTACAAGCATGATCAATCCTGAAACAATATTCAAAGCAGCAACAAGAACGATAAGTGAAAGAATAAAAAACATAACATTCCGTTCAATTTCTAAGGCTGAAAAAAAAGCTTGGTTACGTGTACGCCAATCAATTAAATAAGCTTGTTGATTAATAACTTTATCTACTAATGGTTTTATTTTATCAACAGCATCAGGATCATTTAAAAATAACTCTAAAGACTGAATATGATCCCCTAAATTGAAAAACATTTGTGCTTCATGGAGAGGCATAAAAACAAATATTGAGTCATATTCAGACATACCAACTTCAAAAATAGCAGTTACTTTATAAGACTTAACGCGTGGCATAACTCCAAAAGGAGTATCATCACCATCAGGCGTAATGATACGAAGATTACTTCCCACTGTAAGCCCCAACTTTTCTGCTAAACCACTTCCAACTGCTACACCTTCCTCTTTATCAAATTGAGAAATTGTACCTAACTTGATGTTTTGAGATACTGTTTTAAGTTTTTCTAGATCCTGTTTACGCATGCCGCGTATTAAAGCACCAGACCCTCCTTCAAATTCACCTTGTACAAGCGCCTGACCTTCAATAACAGGCAAAGCAAACTTTATACCCCTCACAGACTCCAAAGAAGAAATAAGAGTATTATAATCGGAAAAATCAGAATTAATCGTTTGAACAATAAGGTGTCCATTCATACCAAGAATACGATTTAAAAGCTCGGTACGAAAACCGTTCATAACAGCCATAACGACAACTAAAGCAAATACTCCTAACATAATTCCAATTAAAGAAATAGTTGAAATAACAGATGCAACTGCATGTTTTTTATTGGGAATCATATAACGAAAAGCTATCATCCACTCGTATGATGAAAACCATTTACTCCTCAATGCATTCATAATATTATCCGTCAAATTACAGAAAGATGACTAAGTACCTCTTCAATTTTTATAAATTTTTTAACGCCTGTTTTTCGATCTTTAATTTCAACTTCATTTTTTGCAACGCTTCTAGGCCCAACGATTATTTGTGTAGGCAAACCAATTAAATCCATAATTGCAAATTTGGATCCAGGGCTTTCATTTCTATCATCTAATAATGGATCAAAACCTGCATGTAATAATCCTTGATAAAGAGTCTCACACGTATCAATACATTTTTTATCATCCGGTTTCATATTGAGTATACCAAAATCAAATGGTGATATCGACTTTGGCCAAATAATACCATGTTCATCATGAGATGATTCTATAACTGCAGCAACAAGACGTGAAGGTCCAATTCCATAAGATCCCATTGAGACTAAATGCTCTTTTCCATCTGGTCCCATAACTTTTGCTCCCATTGGAGATGAATATTTAGTACCAAAGTGAAAAATATGTCCTACTTCAATGCCACGAGCTGATAGATGGTTAGTATTAGAAATTTTATTCCATTCTTCTTCATTGTGCATTTCTTCTGTTGCTGCATAAAAAGATGTCCATTCCTTCACAATATCAGCTAAAATAGTTTTATCAGTAAAGTCAATTAAAGCAGTCGGAACATTCAACTCAAGAAACCGCTTATCACAAAATATAGCACTTTCACCAGTTTCAGCTAAAATAATAAACTCATGACTGAGATCACCGCCTATAGGACCTGTATCAGCACGCATAGGAATTGCTTTTAAACCAATGCGAGAAAAAGTGCGCAGATATGCAACAAACATCCTATAATAAGATATCTTTGCACCCTCATGATCAAAATCAAAAGAATAAGCATCCTTCATTAAAAATTCTCGTGCACGCATCACTCCAAAACGTGGACGAACTTCATCACGAAATTTATATTGAATATGATACAAGCTGAGAGGAAGGTCTTTATAAGAACGAACATATGCACGAAAAATATCTGTTATCATCTCTTCATTAGTTGGACCATAAAGCAGATCACGATCCTGTCTATCTTTTATGCGTAACATTTCCTGACCATAATCGTCATAACGACCACTTTCACGCCAAAGATCAGCAGATTGAATTGTCGGCATCAATATTTCTATGGCACCAGCCCGCTCTTGCTCTTCACGAATAATTTTACAAACTTTATCAAGTACTTTTTTACCTAATGGAAGCCAGGAGTAAATCCCTGATGCTTGCTGACGAATCATACCAGAACGCAGCATAAGACGATGAGAAACAATTTCTGCTTCTTTGGGATTTTCTTTCAGAATAGGAAGGAAATATTGAGAAAAACGCATTAAGGTAATTAACTCCTAATTAAATAGATCATATCAGAACAATTTAAATATAACATACGCTAAACTATAATTACATTCTGAATGCTTACAAACATATCAATAATGTGTTGAAAAATTTGTATATTATACTTTTTATCTTACTTATTTTGAAATGATAGAAAATCTGATATTTTTTAATTTAAAAGAAATAACACACTACCAAGACACCTTACTTAGATCTATGTAGAAAAACTGTACAGATAGGTTTTTTTTGCCAAACCTCATTAGCAGCGGCTCTAACCGCACGCCGTACTGCTTCTCGAATAAGTTCGTCATTTTTTCGTTTTAGGCGAGGAATATTAAGAACTGTGCTTTCCACAACGTTTAAGAGAATATCTTTAAAAGCCTCCCCTCTCCCATTTTTTTCAGGTAAACCAGATGTTGTCAAACCAATATCGCCCAAAAGATCATGCTTGCTATTTATTTGGAAAGAAACAGCAATATAACCAGCATAACCTAATTTGCGGCGCTCACGAACCCCTAACTCATCCTCGTCACCAATAAGACAACCATCTTTATAAATACGACCAACAGGAACTTGATCAACGATTTCTACAGGCTCTGGAGCAAGACGTAACATACTGCCATTTCTAATATTAACAACAATTTTAATACCTGCTTGACGTGCTAAAGATGCCTGAGCAGTAAGATGTATTGCTTCACCATGCACAGGAACAAGTATCTGTGGTTTCGTCCAATTATACATTTGTAAAAGTTCTGAACGATAAGGATGACCTGAAACGTGAGTAAGAGCATCTTCATTCGTAATCGTTTTTATTCCCAAATCTATGAAACGATTTTGTATTTCAATAATAGATTTTTCATTCCCTGGAATGCTCCGTGATGAATAAAGAATAGTATCACCAGCAGAAAGTACAATATTGTTCATTTCTTTGCGTGATAATTTAGCTAAGGCAGCACGGGACTCGCCTTGACTACCCGTTACGATTAAAACAATATCTTTTCGTGGAATATAGCCATATTCCTCTTCCGTAACAAATGGCGATAGATCATCCATATAACCAAGTTCTTGTGCAACCATAATGCTTCGTTTAAGGGAACGACCAATAACAAGAACTTTACGCCCAGCATCTTGAGCTGCAAGAGCAATAGAGCGTATACGCCCAACATTAGACGAAAAAGTTGCGATAGCAACCCGCCCTTCAGCTCCTGAAATAATTTCAAAAAGGCTTTCCTGTACTTTCTTTTCAGATGGTGATATCCTATCCCGACACGCATTAGTTGAATCACAAAGCAGCGCTAAAACACCTTTATCTCCTAAAGCGCGAAATCGCGGTTCATCCGTTAAATTCCCAAGGGAGGGTGTGTGATCAATTTTCCAATCACCAGTATGAATTACAGTTCCCAAAGAAGTTGTAATTGCCAAAGATACAGACTCTGGTATCGAATGATTAACAGCAATAGCCTCAACAATGAAAGAACCAACTTTAAAAGAATCACTGGCTTGAAAAATATTTAATGGAATTTTATAATTTCCAAAATCTGCTTTCTTTTTGCTCTCCAATAACCCTGCAGTAAAAGGAGTGCAATATAGTGGAACTTTGAGTTTTGGCCATAAATCAAGGACAGCACCATAATGATCTTCATGAGCATGTGTTAAAATAAGACCGCGTATATTATGCTTTTCATTTTCCAAAAAGCGAATATCCGGCAAAATGAGGTTTACTCCTGGCAATTCAGGACCAGCAAAACTAACTCCCATATCGATGAGCAGCCATTCACGACAATTGGGGGGACCAAAACCATAAGCCGCTAGGTTCATGCCTATTTCACCGACTCCTCCAAAAGGTAAAAAAACCAATTCATTTTCGTTGGCAGCAACCATATATATCTCCTAAATCATCAAAATAATCCGACGGTGAAATAAAGTTTTATCAATTAATAATGGCTCGCACTAACGGAGGAATTCACACAAATGAACATCCCCAGCTGTTACAGTAGTTGAGTAGCCATTTCTTTGTTTTAAAATGCAGTTAAAATCATTATCAAGACCATCAAAAATACCTTCGATGATTTTTCCGTCATTCACTATTTTGACAAGCTGCCCAAGATGAGCAGAGTATAAAAGCCATTTTTTACGAATTATACTGTCCCCTCCCAATTGCTTCCAAAGGAGATAATTTTTAGCAAAACAATCAGTTAAAACTGTAAATAACTGTTCTGCATCAATGTGCAAATTAATATTTTTTAAGCTTGAAGTAGGATATGGTGCATTTTCGTAGTGATGTTTTACATTCATTCCAATACCAATAACTAATGCATATTTATGTGGTATTATTTCAAAAGTTTCCAGTAAAATCCCCGAGCCTTTATATCCTTTCAGTAAAATATCATTTGGCCATTTTAAACTAATAATATTACTCGCTCGTTCATTATCTTTTATAAAATGTTTTACTGCCTCCACCATACTTACTCCAGCAACAAAACCAAGCTGAGTAGCAGTTTTATGAACAATACCATCAATTAACAAAAGACTAGAATAAAGGTTTCCTCTCGGACTATACCACGATCTACCTCGTCTTGCTTTACCCTGTGATTGCTCTTGCGCAACAACCCAAAGACAACCAGTATGACCAGCATACGCTTTTCGTCTTGCGGCAAGATTCGTTGAATCGACAGATTCATACGCTTTAATACTATACCCTTGTTGTTGGGCAAAATTTGATAGAATATAAGCCATGTTCATTAAAACAAAGCGGTTGCCGCCTTTTCCGCTAACTCTGCAAACCAAATTCCTCCAAATGTATAAAATAAAATAAACAAAGCAGATAAACTAAGACAAAACTGAAGTTCACTAGACAGAGTTAAAAAATGGGATTTCGCATCATCAAACCACATAATTTTAATAACTCGTAAATAGTAAAAAGCTCCAACAACAGATGCAATCATACCAATAACAACAAATGGAACGAGATCAGCATGAATAGCAGCAGAAAATGTATACCATTTTCCAAAAAAACCAGCCATAGGTGGTATACCAGCTAAAGAAAAAAGCTGTATAGTCATGATCACAGCCATAAGAGGATTAGTCTTTACTAACCCTGATAGATCATAAATACTCTCAACATTTCCGTTGTTAGATCGCATTCCAAGAATAAATGCAAACGAACCAAGTGTCATTCCAAGATAAATAGTCATATACAGAATAACGCTTTTTACTCCAAACACATCTCCAGAAGATAAACCTATAAGCGCATATCCTATATGACTAATTGATGAATAAGCCATTAAACGTTTAATATTGCTTTGACCAATTGCAGCAAATGCACCAAATACCATAGACGCAACCGCCATAAAAACCAATATTTGCTGCCATGCGGGCATAACACCATTAAAATTGCTACCTAATGGAATAAAGCCCGTAACGACAACACGAATCATGAGGGACATTGCAGCAATTTTAGGAGCAGCTGCAAAAAATGCTGTAATAGGTGTTGGCGCTCCTTCATAGACATCAGGTGTCCACATATGAAACGGAACTGCAGAAATTTTAAAACCTAAACCAGCTAAAATAAAAACAATTCCAAAAATAACACCCAATTGTAAATTTTGATCTTTTAAAGAAATAGCAATTTCACGAAAGCCAATTTGACCAGTAAAACCATAAAGTAAAGAAATACCATAAAGTAGCAATCCTGAAGATAAAGCTCCTAAAACAAAATATTTTATACCTGCTTCAGAAGATTTTACATTGTCACGATTAATTGCAGCTAAAACATATAAAGCCAGAGATTGTAATTCCAACCCCATGTAAAGCGATAGCACATTACCAGCTGAAATCATGAACATCATACCAAGAGTAGCTAAAAGAACCAACACTGGAAACTCAAATATATCAAACTTTTGTGCACAGGTAAAACTAACTGACATAATCAGAGAAAAAAGTGCCGCAATCAGTGTTAAAACTTTCATATACCGACTAAAAGGATCTATAATGAGCGCATTAGTTTGAAATAAGCCACCCTTCGGAAAAATAATAATAATAATAATAGTTGCAACAAGAAGGGCAATCGCCAGACCAGTTATAGTTAAATATGAACGTGCATTAGAATATACGCCAATTAAAAGCAATATAACCGCTCCCAATGCTATTAAAATCTCGGGGAAAATTAACACTAATTGAGTTATTATTTCAGTTTGCATGAGCATTTTTCTCTTCTAGTGCAGTTTATTAATAAGAGCTTTAACAGAAAGCGCTGCTGTTTTTAAAATAGGAGCTGGATAGATACCAAAAAATACAGTAAGAACAACCATTGGATAAAGTATAAGTTTTTCTCTTGTAAGAAGATCTGTAAGCACTTTTAAGCTTTCCTTATCCAAAGTTCCCCAAACCACTCGTCTATAAAGATAAAGTGCATAAGCAGCAGATAAAATAACGCCAGTTGTAGCAAAAACTGCAACCAATTTATTTACCTGGAAAACACCTATTAAAGTTAAAAACTCACCTAAAAATCCAGAGCTTCCTGGCAAACCAATGTTTGCCATGGTAAAAATCAATAAAACTACAGCATATTTAGGCATATTATTTACTAAACCACCAAAAGCTGAAATTTCACGCGTATGCAGACGATCATATATAACTCCAACACAAAGAAATAAAGCCGCAGAAACAATTCCATGCGATAACATTTGGTAAATAGCACCTTGGATACCCTGCTCATTCATAGCAAAAACCCCCATCGTTACATACCCCATATGAGCGATTGAAGAATAAGCAATAAGTTTCTTTATATCATTTTGAACAAGAGCAACTAGCGATGTATAAATAATAGCAATCACTGACAATGTAAAAACAAAAGGAGCAAAATCAGCTGAAGCAATTGGAAACATCGGCAAAGAAAAACGAAGAAAACCGTAACCTCCTAATTTAAGCAGCACACCAGCTAAAATAACAGAACCTGCTGTTGGCGCTTCCACATGAGCATCAGGTAACCACGTATGAACTGGCCACATTGGCATCTTAACTGCAAAAGAAGCAAAAAATGCAAGCCATAACCACATCTGCATATGTGCAGGAAATTGATAAGCCATTAAAGTTGGTATATCAAGCGTTTTGGCCTCCCAATACATAACCATAATGGCAACCAGCATAAGTACTGAACCGAGTAAAGTATATAAAAAAAACTTCATGCTTGCATAAACACGACGCGGCCCACCCCAAACACCAATAATAATAAACATCGGGATAAGACTACCTTCAAAAAAAACATAAAATAATATTGCATCAAGAGCGCAAAAAACTCCAATAATAGCAACTTCAAGAAGAAGAAAAGCAATCATATAAACTTTTAATCTATCTTGAATGCTCTCCCAACTTGCTAAAATACAAAAAGGTAGAAGAAATGAAGAAAGCACTACAAACAGAATAGAAATACCATCAACACCCATATGATAATAAATACCACTCCCCAACCAATCAAATTTCTCAACCATCTGAAAATTGGGATCTGTATTATCAAACCCTACCCAAATTACTAAAGAGACAGCAAAAACAAATACACTCGTAAAAAATGCTACATTACGTATATTACGCTTTGCTGCTTCACCATCATCTTTGATTAATAAAATTAAAATCACACCGACAAGCGGTAAAAAAGTAACTGTAGAAAGAATAGGCCAATCGGTCATTAGCTTAAACTCCCGATCATCATCCAAGTGATTAACGCTGCAACACCAATAAGCATCGCAAATGCATAATGATAAAGATATCCTGTCTGCATCCGAACAACTTTGTTCGTAATATCAACAACGCGGGCAGCAATAGCATTCGGACCCAAACCATCAATAATTTTATTATCACCCACCTTCCAAAAAAAGCAGCCTATTTTGAAAACGGGACGAACAAACAGAATATTATATAATTCATCAAAGTACCACTTATGGTAGAAAAAACGATACACCGAAGGCATTAATTTAACAATTTTCTTGGGAATAGAAGGAAAAGAAACATAAAATAAATAAGCTAGCATAAATCCAAAAACCATGACAAAAAATGGTGACCATTTAACCCAAGTAGGAACATTATGGGCTTCATGAAGAATATGGTTGTGGCTTCCTGTAAATAACGCCCCTTTCCAAAATATATCGTATAAATTACCAAAAAAATAAGGTTGAAAAACCACACCAGCAAATAATGCTCCTAAAGATAAAGCAAATAATGGAATCAACATAACTGGAGCTGATTCATGAACATGATGCATAACATCAACCGTTGCACGCGGCTTACCATGAAATGTCATAAATAGAAGCCTCCATGAATAAAAACTTGTCAATAAAGCAGCAAAAACAAGAAGATAAAAAGCATATTCTGAGGCAATATTATGTGATGCAAAAGTGGACTCTATAATTGCATCTTTAGAAAAAAATCCAGCTGTGCCTATAGATGTGCCTGGGATTCCAACGCCTGTCAACGCAATAGTACCTATTACCATCATCCAATAAGTTATCTTTATATGCTTACGTAACCCACCCATTTTTCGCATATCCTGCTCATCTGATACAGCATGAATTACAGAGCCTGCACCAAGAAATAATAAAGCTTTAAAAAAAGCATGAGTAAAAAGATGAAAAATAGCTGCTCCATAAGCACCAACACCTAATGCAACAAACATATAACCAAGCTGTGAACACGTAGAATAAGCAATAACGCGCTTAATATCATTTTGCACCAACCCTACAGTTGCTGCAAAAAATGCAGTTGTTGCTCCAAAAACAACAATCACTGTCAAAGCAATTGAAGAAAGTTCAAAAATTGGAGACATACGTGCAACCATAAAAACACCCGCGGTTACCATCGTAGCTGCATGGATGAGGGCTGACACAGGTGTTGGTCCCTCCATTGCATCAGGAAGCCATGTATGCAAAAGAAATTGTGCTGATTTTCCCATAGCACCAATAAACAACAAAAGACAAGCCACAGTAACTGCTGTCTGTCTATCAAGTTGCAAGCCTAAAAATAACATGCTTTGTGCAAAATTATTTTCTGCAGCTTCTTTAAAAATAGAAGAAAAATCAACAGATTGAAATAAAATAAAAATACTAAAAATACCTAAAAGAAAGCCAAAGTCTCCAACACGATTAACCACAAAAGCTTTCATAGCAGCTTTGTTAGCAGAATCCCTTTGAAACCAGAAGCCAATCAACAAATAAGAGGCAAGTCCAACACCTTCCCACCCCAAAAACATTTGAATTAAGTTATTAGACGTCACTAATACAAGCATCATAAATGTAAACAGAGAAAGATAAGCAAAAAATCTAGGTCTCGAAGGATCATGGCTCATATAACCTATTGAATAGATATGAACCAATGCAGAAACACTATTTACAACAACAAGCATGACAGCTGTCAATGTATCAATATGCAATGCCCAATTAAAATTTAAAATACCAACATTGACCCAATTAAATAACGGTATATCAACCACTGAAGCACAACCAATAGCAATGCTAAAAAAAGCTACCCACGACAGAATTGCAACAATCAACATAAAACCACATGTTACTATCTCACTAGCACGATCCCCAATGGCTTTTCCATATACACCAGCGATTAAAAAACCAAAAAGCGGGAGAAAGATGATTGTATAATACATTATATTTCAGCCTTTCATCACATTTACATCTTCAACCGCAATAGAACCACGATTACGGAAAAAAACGACAAGGATTGCTAAACCAATTGCAGCCTCAGCAGCTGCTACTGTTAGGATAAATAAAGCAAATACTTGACCAACAAAATCATGAAGAAATGCTGAAAATGCAACAAAGTTAAGATTCACTGAAAGTAATATAAGTTCAATTGACATCAGAATAACAATTACATTCTTTCTGTTCAAAAAAATCCCAGCAATACCAATTGTAAACATTAGAGCAGAGACAGTAAGATAATGGGCAATATCAATGTGCATGGCTCTCCCCTCCCCTCAAATTCCCTTACCTGATTCAACTTTTTTAATTTCCATTGCACTTTCCGCAGTTCTAGAAACTTGCATTGCAATAGATTGTCGCTTCACACCCGATTTATGGCGAAGTGTTAAAACGATAGCACCAATCATCGCAACCAATAAAATTATTCCAGCAATTTGAAAATAAAAAACATAGTCTGTATAAAGAATATCACCTAAAGCTTGCGTATTTGTTCGTTGTGTTAAATCTGGTATTGGTTGCGTAATATTATGCATTCCTAAATTCGAAGAAAAATGGTTACTAACAAAAGCAATGATAAGCTCTACCGCAACAATAGCTCCCACAATAATTCCAATAGGGGCATATCGAAGTGCACCACTTTTTAACGCAGCAAAATCAACATCAAGCATCATAACCACAAATAAAAATAAAACTGCTACAGCACCAACATAAACAACAAGTAAAATAAGCCCTAAAAACTCGGCCCCTGCAAGCAAAAACAAAGCTGCCGCATTAAAAAATGTTAGTATTAAAAACAAAACAGAATGCACTGGATTACGTGCCGTAACAACAATAACTGCACTTACAAGCATAATAAAAGAAAACAAATAAAAAAATGCCACCGCTAGACCTGTTAGCATAGGCCTCTCCTTAATTGATAAAACAATTGGTATGAAAACTCATACCAGATTAGAACTTATCGGAAAAGTTTATCCGATTACTCACTCAATGATACACTTAACGATAAGGTGCATCCATCAATATATTTCGAGCAATTTCTCGCTCCCAACGATCTCCATTCATCAAGAGTTTTTCTTTATCGTAATAAAGCTCTTCACGCGTCTCTGTAGCAAACTCAAAATTGGGACCCTCCACAATAGCCTCAACAGGGCAAGCCTCCTGACAAAAACCACAGTAAATACACTTAACCATATCAATATCGTAACGAACAGTTCTACGCGTACCATCATTACGTCGTGGACCTGCTTCAATTGTAATCGCCTGAGCAGGACAAATTGCTTCGCACAATTTACATGCAATACATCGCTCTTCGCCATTTGGATAGCGGCGCAACGCATGTTCACCACGAAAACGTTGAGAAACAACCCCCTTTTCATAAGGATAATTAATAGTAGGCTTTGGTGAAAAGAACTGACGCATTGCTAGGAAAAAAGCACTCAAAAATTCCAACAAAAGGAGTGATTTTGCCGCCTGAAGAAAACTTGACACAATGAAACCTCTTTTTAAGATAAACCAGTATATTTTAAAAAAGCAGCAGTTACCACAACCATTGCCAAAGAAAGAGGAAGAAATACCTTCCAGCCAAGCCGCATCAACTGATCATAGCGATAGCGTGGAACAAATGCTTTAACCATAGCAAACCAGAAAAAGACAAAACAAACCTTTAAAACGAACCAAACAACACCAGGAATCCAATTAAGCCACCAAACATCTAAAAAAGGCAGCCAACCACCTAAAAACAAAATGGTTGTTAATGCACACATTAAAACAATAGCAACATATTCACCAAGAAAAAAAAGCATATAAGGAGTTGAAGAATATTCAACCATATGGCCAGCAACAAGCTCTGACTCTGCCTCAACTAAATCAAAAGGTGGACGATTTGTTTCTGCAAGTGCAGAAATAAAAAATATGATAAACATCGGGAAAAGAATTAACCAATTCCAATCAAGAAAACTGTTAAATGGAAGGCCAAAAGCCGTGCCAATCCCATGACTTTGTTCATGAACAATAGTTGCCAGATCTAATGAACCGCTCACTAAAATAACAGTTACAAGCACAAACCCAATTGAAACTTCATAAGAAATCATTTGTGCAGCTGAACGAAGAGCTCCTAAAAAAGGGTATTTAGAATTTGAAGCCCACCCTCCCATAATAACGCCATACACTTCAAGAGATGAAATAGCTAAAATATAAAGCAAACCAACATTAATATTCGCAATTGCCCAGCCCTCATGAACAGGAACAACAGCCCAAGTTGATAATGCAAGTGTAGCAGAAACAAAAGGCGCCAAAAGAAAAACACCTTTATTAGCACCAGAAGGAATAATAGGTTCTTTAACTATAAACTTAATTAAATCCGCAAAAGATTGTAATAAACCCCATGGGCCTACAACATTCGGACCACGCCGCAATTGCACAGCAGCCCAAATCTTTCTATCCGCATAAAGAAGATAAGCAACTAAAACCAACAAAACAACCAACAGAAGAACTGTTTTTCCAATTATAATAAGTAATGGCAATAACCAAGTTATAAAGAAATCATACATAACTATTCTTTTCCCTTTGCCTTTACTCTGTAGCTTGCACTACACGACTCTTTGCTAAAGACGAACACTCAGCCATAACTGCAGAAGCACGTGCTATCGGATTTGTCAAATAAAAGTCTTTAACCATAGAAGTAAACATTTGCGTTTTCAAAGAAACTACTTGTGAACCAAGAGCTTTAATATCACTTATATCCGAAGGAACTATATCATCGATAGCACAAAGATGTGGATATTCATTAAATAAGTTCTGCCTTAATTGAGAAAGAGAATCAAAAGGAAGTTTTCGCTCTAAAATATCAGATAAAGCCCGTAAAATAGCCCAATCTTCTTTTGCTTCACCAGGAGCAAATCCGGCTCGGTTAGTCATCTGAACACGTCCTTCTGTATTAACATAAATTCCCGATTTTTCGGTATATGCTGACGCTGGTAAAATAACATCAGCAACATGCGCACCATTATCACCATGACTGCCAATATAAATTGTAAAAGCCTTTTTATTGGTAAACTCTACTTCATCAGCACCAAGTAAAAACAAAACCTCACAAGTTTTTATAATATTTTCCACTCCAAATTCAGAAGTAAAACCAATATCTAACCCTCCAACAATTGAAGCAGCATTATGAAGAACAGCAAACCCATTCCATTCCTCACTAAGAGCTCCAACATTATCAGCTAATCTTGCGAGACTTTTTAAAGCAGATAAACCTTCTTTCCCTGAAACTGCCCCTTCCCCTATAAGAATAAGCGGCTTTTTAGCTTCCTTTAATACATGAAAAAACTTATCTTCTTCATTAATAAGCATATTTAACGCATTAGTACCAGCCCCTAAATAAGAATACGGATAACGTAAATCAACTTTTTCTCCAATTAATCCAATAGGAAATTGCCCCATACGTTGACGCTTTAAAATACGCGCATTCAAAACAGCTGCTTCATAACGCGGATTAGAGCCTACAATAAGCAATGCATCAGCTTGCTCAATACCCGCTATTGTTGGATTAAAAATGTAACTCGAACGCCCAAACTTAGAAGATAAAACCATCCCCCTTTGACGACAATCAAATCCTCTTGATCCTAGTGAGACTAATAATGCTTTAAGCGCATACATTTCCTCAACAGACGCCATATCTCCAGCAATTGCCGCGATCTTTTCTGGAAAAGTTTGAGAAATCACCATTTTAATTTTCGCAAAAGCTTCTGCCCAACTTACTGGTTGAAGCTTTCCATCCTTACGTACATAAGGTTTATCTAACCTCTGAGTACGTAACCCATCCCAAATAAAACGCGTCTTATCAGAAATCCACTCTTCATTTACATCTTCATTAGTCCGCGGCATAATTCGCATAACCTCACGACCACGGCTATCAATACGTATAGCACTACCAATCGCATCCATGACATCAATCGATTCTGTTTTAATCAACTCCCACGGACGAGCATGAAACGCATAAGGCCTTGACGTTAAAGCTCCTACTGGACAAAGATCAATAATATTTCCTTGCAGCTCAGATGTTATCGCTTTTTCAAGATAGGTTGTAATCTCCGCGTCTTCACCACGACCTATTAACCCCAGTTCAGAAATACCTGCTACTTCCGTTGTAAAACGAACACAACGTGTACAATGGATGCATCGCGTCATAACAGTCTTCACAAGCGGTCCAATATATTTATCTTCTACAGCACGCTTATTTTCTGTATAACGAGAACAGTTACGTCCATAAAGCATCGCTTGATCTTGAAGATCACATTCTCCCCCTTGATCACAAACAGGACAATCCAGCGGATGATTTATGAGAAGAAACTCCATAACACCTTCACGTGCTTTTTTGACCATAGCAGTATTAGTAAAAATCTCAGGTGTCTCACCGTTAGGCCCTAACCTTAAATCCCGAACCCCCATAGCACAAGAAGCCTGAGGTTTGGGAGGTCCTCCCTTGACTTCCACCAAGCACATACGGCAATTTCCAGCAATTGATAGAGATTCATGAAAACAAAAACGCGGCACTTCCGCACCAGCTGCTTCAGCAGCCTGAAGCAATGTATAATAATCAGGAACTTCAATCTCTTTACCATCAACTTTGATATTTATCATCATTCATTTAGCCTGCGGATAACCTACCCAAATTCACATTCCAATATTTTTGAAACAAACTCTTTACACAACTGGTTTCAAAGCAATATTCTTTCTTTGAACTGCATTTCGCGTATAATCATCAATTCTGCGCTCAATATCTGAACGAAAATTACGTATTAACCCTTGTATAGGCCACGCTGCTGCATCACCAAGCGCGCAGATAGTATGCCCTTCGACTTGTTTAGAGACTTCAAACAAAAGATCAATTTCACGTTTTTGCGCTCTTCCCTCAACCATACGTCCTAGCAAACGCATCATCCAACCAGTACCTTCACGACAAGGTGTACACTGACCACAGCTTTCGTGTTTAAAAAAAGCAGCTATACGCCAAATTGCTTTGATTATATCAGTCGACTTATCCATAACAATCATACCGCCTGTCCCAAAAGAAGACCCAACATCCCGCATTCCATCAAAATCCATAACTGCATCAATCATATCTTCGCCACGAACAACCGGACAAGAAGCTCCACCTGGAATAACTGCTAAAAGATTACTCCATCCACCACGAATACCGCCTGTATGCTTTTCAATCAACTCTCGAAAGGAAACACCAAGAGCATCTTCAAATGTACAAGGCGCATTAACATGACCAGAAACCATAAATAATTTTGTTCCAACGTTATTTGCACGCCCAATCGATGAAAACCATGAAGCACCCCGACGCAAAATTGTCGGAACAACAGCGATAGACTCTACATTGTTCACAGTCGTTGGACACCCATAAATCCCCATATTAGCAGGAAATGGTGGCTTTAAACGAGGCTGACCTTTTTTACCCTCAAGACTTTCAAGAAGAGCTGTTTCTTCACCACAAATATAAGCACCAGCACCATGATGAATAATAATATCGCATACATGCCCATATTTAGTTTTTTTACCAAGCAAACCCACGTCATAACATTCATCCACGGCAGCCTGAAGAGCTTCACGCTCACGAATATATTCACCACGAATATAAATAAAGGCAACGTTAGCTCCCATGGCAAAAGTAGCAATAACACATCCTTCAATTAAAGTATGAGGATCATGACGCAAAATATCTCGATCTTTACATGTTCCTGGCTCAGACTCATCTGCATTTACAACCAAATAATGTGGACGACCATCACTTTGTTTAGGCATAAAAGACCATTTCATTCCTGTAGGAAAACCAGCACCACCACGACCACGCAAACCCGAGGCTTTTACTTCATCAATAATCCAATCACGGCCTTTTTCAATAATTTCTTTTGTGCCATCCCAATGCCCACGCAAAATCGCAGCCTGTAATGATCTCTCTTTCAAACCATAAATATTGGTGAAAATGCGATCTTTATCAGCCAGCATATTCCCCCCTTTTTTTCTTGCTTGTAGCATCTCTAGCATTTCCTCAAACGCAACTTCTAAACATCTTTTAAAGATTTTTACTTTTATAAAAAATCAACAAACAGATGAAATAATGAGCATCCACTTTAATAACAGCATCTATCCTACTATTCTATTCCTACTTTCCTATCATTCTTTTTCTTGGCAGAATTAAATGTTTTCTTTTCCTCTTCCGTACCGTCTACTAGAGAAGTTAAACCACCAATAGGCTCCGATGATTGACGACCATTTTGCGGACCAACCACTACTTCAGAACCTTTACCAGCTTCGAATGCATCAATAATTTCTCCAAGACGCTCAGCTGTTAAATCCTCATAAGTATCCTTAAAAATCATAACCATTGGAGCATTTACACAAGCACCAAGACATTCCACTTCTTCCCATGACAATGTCCCATCTTGATTAGTAACAAAAGGTTCATCATGAATTTTTTGCTGACAAACTTTAATAAGTTCACCAGAGCCACGCAGCATACAAGGTGTGGTCCCACAAACCTGAACATGCGCTTTCGTTCCAACTGGACGAAGTTGAAACTGAGTATAAAAAGTCGCAATTTCCAAAACACGAATGTAAGCCATTGAGAGTATCTGAGCTATATGCTCAATTGCCGCGCGCGTCACCCAACCATCCTGTTCTTGAGCACGCATCAACAACGGAATCACAGCAGACTGCTCACGCCCTACAGGATACTTTTTTATAGTCTTCTCTACCCATATTTTATTTTTTTCCGTAAAAGAAAACTTTGCAGGCTGGTAAACATCATCCGCAAGACGGCGCACAGACATTAGCGATCAACCTCCCCAAATACAATATCAATTGACCCCAAAATTGCTGTAGCATCTGCTAACATATGACCTCGAGTTAAAAAATCCATCGCTTGCAAATGCGCAAAACCAGGAGCACGTAATTTAACACGATAAGGTTTATTAGTTCCATCAGAAACAAGATAAACGCCAAACTCGCCCTTTGGAGCCTCCACAGCCACATATACTTCACCAGGAGGGGTATGAAAACCCTCCGTATAAAGCTTAAAATGATGAATCAATGCTTCCATAGAACTCTTCATTTCACTACGCCTTGGTGGAACAATTTTGCGATCTAAACTTGAAATCGGCGTATTTCTCTCAGTACTCAGCAGACGGTTCACACACTGACGCATAATTTTCACTGATTGACGCATTTCTTCCATACGAATGAGATAACGATCATAACAATCACTATTTTTACCAACAGGAATATCAAATTCCATTTCATCATAACATTCATAAGGCTGGCTCTTACGCAAATCCCATGGAACACCAGCACCACGAATCATAACTCCAGAAAAACCACGAGCCCAAGCCTCATCAATACTAACCACACCAATATCCACATTGCGCTGCTTAAAAATCCTGTTAGGCGTCACAAGAGAATCAAGATTACCAAGAGCGACAAGGAATGGATCAATAAAATTACCAATATCTTCAATTAAAGATTCAGGTAAATCTTGGTGAACACCGCCAGGCCGAAAATAATTTGCATGAAGACGCGCACCGCAAGCACGCTCATAAAAGATCATTAATTTCTCACGTTGCTCAAACCCCCAAAGCGGTGGCGTCAAAGCACCAACATCCATTGCCTGCGTTGTCACATTAAGCAAATGATTAAGAAGGCGTCCAATTTCAGAAAACAAAACACGTATTAATTGCCCTCGTTTAGGAACTTCAACGCCTAATAATTTTTCAATAGCAAGTACGAAAGCATGCTCCTGATTCATAGGAGCAACATAATCCAAACGATCCAAGTAAGGCCCAGCCTGAAGATAGGTCTTTGTTTCCATCAACTTTTCTGTGCCGCGATGCAATAATCCGATATGCGGATCTACACGCTCAACAACTTCACCGTCCAGTTCTAGAACCATACGCAAGACCCCATGCGCTGCAGGATGCTGCGGACCAAAATTGATATTAAAGTTTCGAACATTGACCTCAGCCACAATCAACCTCTTGTTTCAAACAAACCTTATATTAGACGCTAACATTTTTATAACGCCAAAACATTCAGTCATTTCAAATGTATTGCCTCAATACACTACTGTGCACTTCATCAATTATAATATCATTTACCATCATCTGCTCGCTTACCAGACGGAAAAACACACTGCTCCCCTTCCCAAGGAGAAAGAAAATCAAAATTGCGCATCTCTTGCCGCAAAACAACAGGTTCGTAAACCACCCTTTTCGCTTCATTATCATAGCGACATTCAACAAATCCCGTAACAGGAAAATCTTTTCGCAAAGGATGCCCTTCAAACCCATAATCAGTCAATATCCGCCTCAAATCCGGATGCCCCGAAAATAAAATTCCATACATATCGTATGTTTCACGTTCATACCATTCTGCCCCAGGATAAATTGAGCAAACAGAAGCAACAGGGGTACCTTCATCAGTACGTACCTTAACCCGCAATCGCAAATTATGGCGAGGAGACAATAGTTGATAGGATACATCAAAACGTTTATCTCGGGAAGGATAATCAACACCACTAATATCTATAATACTTACAAATTGACAACGAGAATCATCACGAACAAACATTAAAACATCGATGATTGCATCAAGACGCGACACAATAGTCAATTCCCCGAATGCAAAAATGGTTTCCTCAAGCTTATCACCCAATTGACTTTTTAAATAGGAAGAAAGCTCAATAAATGCTTCACTCATTACAACACAATGCCCCTACCGCTCTATAGACCCAGTACGACGAATTTTTTTCTGCAACAACAATATACCATATAGCAACGCCTCCGCCGTAGGAGGACACCCTGGGACATAAATGTCTACAGGAACAATACGATCACACCCACGTACAACCGAATAAGAATAATGATAATACCCACCACCATTCGCACACGACCCCATAGAGATCACATAACGCGGCTCAGGCATCTGGTCATAGACTTTCCTTAAAGCAGGCGCCATTTTATTTGTTAAAGTACCAGCCACCACCATGACATCCGACTGACGGGGTGAAGCGCGTGGCGCATATCCAAAACGCTCATTATCATAATGTGGCATCGAACATTGCATCATTTCAACAGCACAACAAGCCAAACCAAAACTCATCCACATCAAAGAACCAGTACGAGCCCAAGTAATCAAAGCATCTGCCGAAGTAACTAAAAAACCCTTATCTGATAGTTCAGCATTAATATCACGAAAAAAATCATCATTAGAATTTATTACTTTACCTGTATTAGGATCAATAATTCCTTTAGACTGTAGAACAGAAGTTTTTGAATTTTTAGACATTAATCCCATTCAAGAGCTCCTTTTTTCCACTCATATACAAACCCGATAGTCAAAAGCGCTAAAAACATAATCATCGATACAAAGCCGAACATGCCTATCGACTTAAATGAAACTGCCCAGGGGAAAAGAAAAGCAACCTCAAGATCAAAGATAATAAATAAAATCGAAACCAAATAAAATCGAATATCAAATTTCATGCGAGCATCATCAAATGAATTAAACCCACATTCATAAGCTGATAATTTCTCGGGATCGGGGGAGCGATAAGCCACAACATAAGGCATAACCAACAAAACCCCAGAGATAATCGCTGAAATAATAATAAAAATAAATATAGGTAAATAAGAGCTCAATAAATGAGTCATAATCCTCTTCCGCTTTAATCAAATGCTCGAATTAACGCAATTACCCAATATCGTTAATAAAAACGAACAAACTGGAATAATACCGCTAATTCCGCTCGTACAGCTTCAAGGGCATGCCGCGCGATATTATACTCTATTGGCATAGCTACCGCAGAGAAAAGAAAGACGCAACCCCCTATTCGCATAAACTATATGAAAAAAAGGAATTCCTAATTTTAGCCTACAACTTAAAACACGAATACCAAGACTAAAAAAATCTTGAAACAAAATGTGTATACACTCTAAAATTAAATGGCGCGAGTGACGGGACTCGAACCCGCGACCTCCGGCGTGACAGGCCAGCACTCTAACCAACTGAGCTACACCCGCGCATTTCTTTCCAAAGCCAATTAATAAATCGGCATAGATGCTCGTGTAAGGGGTTCATGCATTTCTGTCAAGCGTGATTATGTGTTTTTTAAAAAAATTAAAGAAATAACAAAAAAATATTTTTTTTATTCTAAAAAATTATCTTTACTCTTGCGTTTTCTTTTTAAAGTTCTTAAACAGTGCTTACCCAGTTGCGTTGGGCGATTAGCTCAGCTGGTAGAGCGCCTCGTTTACACCGAGGATGTCGGGAGTTCGAGTCTCTCATCGCCCACCATTAATTTTTATCGTATATGACTTATTGATTTTATGCACGTTTAAAGAAATTTGAGTTATGTCAACAAAGAAAGTAAGATTCTTTAATCTTTTATAAGAGAATTTATTAATTTATAAATTACAGAAACAGAATCGGCTTGTTGTTATAATAGGTATGTGAGAATTTTTTTCTTTTATTTTTTCAATTATCCATTTTAAAAAATGAATTTTTTTTGTCACGTCTACGAAATGCAAAAATCCGAGAATAGATAGAGAGGCAATGATATAAACCATTTCATGAAGTGAAAAATTCTTCTTAAAGAGCCTTTCAAAAAGACAGAAAAATGAGAATATTTCTTAATGCTACACAATTACTGCGGCTATTTTAAACGGAAAGTCGCACTGTACTAATGGATGCATGTACACAATACCTTTAATATAACCTATAACAAAATTACATAAATTAAAAAAACATATCAAGGCATTATATTTGATGAGAAGGTAGACTCATAACCAATTACTCAAAAAGTTATTGTATTTCCATTATTCCCAAACAAGAAATCCTCTTTTGAGAGCTAAAACTAACCTTTTACTATCATTAATTGCTATTTGATAGCTGTTTCATCTTTTCCAAATCAAGGAATCCTCCAATGACGCTACTTAAAGGTGATTAGAAAAAAGTACGGAAACATCATGTAAATATTTTAGATTTTTTTTGTGAAATTTTAGTATGCTTTTTATAATTCTATTAAAAGGTAATATAAAATCTTTCAATTCAGGAACAATTTTGTTATCTTTATTAAAATGGTATCATGATCTTATTATAGCGTATTCACAATTTAAATCACTAGCATAAGATTTTGGATATCTTTTAAATTTATGAATAAAATTTTAAAAAAGCTCTATTAGATCACCATCATTTATTGTAAAGACACGGTGACCGTTAATATTTTAAATATTAACGAGTGGAACTATATAAACAGTCACTGGTTCTTTTTCTGTAGCTTTAAAATTAAAAGTGTATATTTTACTAAAATCTATTTTTTCCATAATTACTAAAGGTCATTTTTTATAGGTACAACAATATAATCCTAATTGAAATCATGTAAAAGATAAACCTTAATTATAATTTCTACATGGCTTTTAATGTAAAGTAAAAATGCAAAAAAAATAAACAAGTTTTTTTTAAAAATTATTATCTAAAAAATGCTAATACTTAAAATTCTATTTTTTAATATTTATTAACATTAAATTAGAAATTATTTTGAAGCAGTTTAAATTTTTTTTAAAAAATGTTTAAAACATATTAAAATGATTGACCTTTTGTAAAAACTTTGCAAAAAGCGTATTCAATTTGGAGGGGTGGTCGAGCGGTTTAAGGCACCGGTCTTGAAAACCGGCGTGCAGGAGACTGTACCGTGGGTTCGAATCCCACCCCCTCCGCCACTGCATTTTATTTGCGTATTTTTGACACCAGATTTTTCGCTGTTGTAGTTTGACAGTAGGTTTTGCATAATTTGACACCAAGTTTTGCACCAATTCATTTTTTTAAAAAAGTTTTTAAAGAGCTTTCAATGCGCTCTTAGTTTTGTGGAACGAAAACAGTTTGCTGAGCATCTTGCATTACCAGAAAGTACTATGAGTAATTATGAAACTGGCTTACGTGAACCACCCATGTCGATGTTGATAGCTGACAAAAATGTTTGCGGTGTATCTGTGGAATGGCTTGCTACTGGTGAAGGTAAGATGTTTACTGACATGGCGAAAGTGGCAGATTTAAAAACACCCACCATTCCTTCTGGTCTTATGAAAAAGCTTGGACGTGTAGCTTATACAACCTATCGTGATGCAAAAATAAAACTCCTCCCTGAAGATATAGCGGAACTCGCGGCAGAACTTTATAAAAAACTGCAAGAGCTTGTTCAAAACATCAATGATAGCGAAGAAATTGAAGCAGTTTTTCCTCTTCTTAAAATTCATTTAAAGCGTCAAATCGAAGCTGAAAAAGCACATCTAGAAACTACACAAGATACGGCTTAACAATCATCTAAAATACAAAAATGAAGGCGCGTTTCTATTTACATTAACAAACTAAATTAACATATTGTTTTTAAATAATTATATCAATAAAAAATAGAAATGTGCCACATGGCGCGTTTCTATTTTGCTTTTTTAGTGATTTTTAACTGATTTTGAAGATGACTTCACTCTTTACGTTATTTTTTCAAAGGGCTTTCAAAGGTGGTTTTCTGGGCTTTCAAAGGTTTTTTTAAAATCTTCAAAGACTTTTCAAAGGCTTTTCAAAGCCTCCTTACCTTATTTACTGAAAAATTCTGATTTTTACGATTTTTCGCACTTTTTGCGATTTTTAGGTGTCAAAATTGTATTTGATAAAATGCTCATTTAATGGTAGAAATTACACGTAAAAACAATGAATTACCACGAATTCTGCTCTAATCCCACCTCTTCCCACTTAGTGCAAAACCTACTGTCAAATTACAAAGGTAAGAAAATAGAATTTCAAAACGTGACCTTACAAAGCCATTCCTTCCAAATTTCTTCGATTAATCCCCTTAAGCTTAAGCTCTCTAGTGAAAAACTACTAAAAGCTTAACGGTTAAGTGAATTAGAACGATTCATTGCAAAAATCCTCCGACAAAAATCTGCTTCTTTTCTAAAAAGAACTGCTATTCCTTTATCTAAAGCATACAATGCAATAAGCTTTTACTATGAAACTTGTTATTGCTACATCATCTTAATTTTAATAAACAAGTATGTATTTTACTTTACAGTCTTTTTCAATTACATAAAAACTATAACAAACCTAAATACTGCTAATGACATTTAAATCAAAACATATTGATCGTAGTTGCTTATCTCATCACTTTAAGACGACAGACAACAGTCCACCAATTGAATGGAAAATAAGTGAGGACTTAGTTCAATATCCTGAAGCTCTACGCTATATGCAGGAGCGTGTAAACAATATTTTTACAAAAACAGCACGAGAGCAAATTTGGCTTCTTGAGCACCCTTCCCTTTATACGGCAGGAACAAGTGCAAACAAAAAAGACCTTTTAAAACCCAGTTTATTTCCTGTTTATGATGCAGGTCGTGGTGGTGAATTCACATATCATGGACCTGGACAACGCGTTGTATATATTATGCTTGATCTTAAACGTAGAAAACAAGATATTCGTGCTTTTATTAGCGCTCTGGAAGAATGGATTATACAAGTACTTGCAAAGTTTAATATTACAGGTGAACGTCGTGAAGATCGAGTTGGAGTCTGGATTAAACGACTAAATCACCCATCAACACAAAATAATCTCTTTTCTGAGGATAAAATCGCCGCCATTGGTATACGAGTACGCAAGTGGGTCAGCTTTCACGGAATTTCTATTAACGTCAACCCTAATTTAAAGAATTATTCAGGAATTGTTCCCTGTGGGATCAACAATTATGGTGTAACCAGTCTTCTTGATTTAGGATTTTCTGTGACAATGCACGAAATCGATATTGCTTTAAGGAAAACATTTGAAGAAATTTTTGGTCCAACAATTGATGCTTTCTAAGCGCATTGATTTTTCAATAAAAAGAAGGCATAGATTTTATTTTCATTAGATAGATAATCAAGTGTCATGAACGATAATCACAAAGATCTTTTTAGTATTTTAAGCAATGCTCAACCTATAACCAAAGCAAAAGAAAAAAAGTCAAAAACTCTAGTGAGCAAAGAAAAAATGACTACAAAAAAAGATGTGCAAGAAGATGGTTATAACGCCTCATCTATTCGGGTTCTCGAAGGTTTAGAACCCGTACGTTTACGGCCGGGAATGTATATCGGTGGAACAGATAGTAAAGCACTTCATCATTTATTTGCCGAAATTATTGACAATGCAATGGATGAAGCCGTCGCTGGTTATGCAGACTTGATTGATGTATCATTAGATAAACATGGTTATTTAACGGTCACCGATAATGGGCGCGGTATTCCTGTTGAAAATCATCCTCAAATGCCTGAAAAATCTACTCTTGAAGTTATTATGACCCAACTCCATTCAGGTGGAAAATTTGATGGAAAAGCTTATCAAACTGCTGGTGGACTACATGGAGTAGGAATTTCTGTTGTTAATGCCCTTTCCGACGATGTAGAAGTTGAAATTGCGCGAGAACGCAGACTGTATCGACAAAGATTCTCACGCGGCATTCCTCAATCAAAATTAGAAGATTTAGGTGAGGTATATAACCGTCGCGGCACGCGAATTCGTTTTCATCCTGATAGTGAAATTTTTGGTGAAAAAGCAGCTTTTGATCCAGAAAAAATTTACAAAATGGCGCGCTCTAAAGCTTATCTTTTTGGTGGGGTAAAAATTCGCTGGAGTTGTGATCCTATCATACTTGAAAACACAAAAAATATTCCTGCAAAAGCTGTCTTTCACTTTCCAGATGGGCTAAAAGATTATTTGCTTTCATCTCTAAAAAATGAATGTCTAATAACATCAGAAATTTTTTCCGGCCAAACAAAACAACGCAGTGGCCATGGCTCAATTGAATGGGCTGTAGCTTGGCATAGCGGAGATTCTTCTATACAATCTTATTGTAATACTATCCCTACCAGAGATGGTGGCACACATGAAATAGGATTACGACAAGCCCTTTTGCGTGGATTAAAATCTTATGCTGAATTAACAGGAAATAAACGTGCTGCTATTATTACATCAGATGATGTTATGATTTCAACGAATGCAATACTATCAATCTTCATAAAAGATCCTGAATTTGTTGGCCAAACTAAAGATCGGCTAGCAACAGTCGAGGCGCAACGTATTGTTGAAAATGCAATACGTGACCCTTTTGATCATTGGTTAACCAATTCTCCACAAGAAGCTACCAAGCTTCTTGATTGGGTTATTGAACGAGCTGAAGAGCGTGTTAAACGGCGTCAAGATAGAGAGATAAATCGAAAAACTGCTGTAAGGAAATTGCGTTTGCCAGGAAAGCTAGCAGATTGTAGCCAAAATTCCGCTGCTGGTGCTGAATTATTTATTGTTGAAGGTGATTCTGCTGGTGGTTCTGCAAAGCAAGCACGAAACAGAGAAAACCAAGCAATTTTACCTCTTCGTGGAAAAATCTTAAATGTAGCAAGTGCTGCACGTGAAAAAATGAGCTTAAGCCAAACCATTCGTGATCTTATACTTGCCCTTGGATGTGGAACGCGCTCTAAATATCGTGAAGAAAATCTTAGATATGAGCGTATTATTATTATGACAGATGCTGATGTTGATGGTGCTCATATTGCTTCACTTCTCATTACTTTCTTTTTTCAAGAAATGCCTGATCTTATTAGTCAAGGACATTTATATCTCGCTGTTCCTCCTCTTTATAGAATATCACAAGGAGGAAAGGTCGCTTATGCACGCGATGATGCTCATAAAGATGAATTATTAAAAACTGAATTTACCGGGAAAGCTAAGATTGAAATTGGACGTTTTAAAGGTCTTGGTGAAATGCGTGCTGAACAACTTAAAGAAACAACGATGCATCCTCAAAAACGTACACTTTTACGGATTTCCATTGATGAAGTAAAAATACAAGAAACTAAAGATATAGTAGAAAATTTAATGGGAACTAAAGCTGAAGCAAGATTCCGATTCATACAGGAAAACTCTACCTTTGCTTCTCGTATAAATATTTAGTTTATAGAAAAAATTCTATCACGTTACTACAGCAGCATCAACCACTCGTAACTGTGGAGATATGGTTCCGTTCCAATGATTTAAGCTAAGGCTTCCGGCAAAATGAAGTATTTTACCAATATTTTCAGAAAGAAAATGACCAAGTGGTGTTCCCACTGCACGAAAGGCTATCCCTTGTAATTTTTGTCCTTCAATACTGGAAATAACAAGGCGGAGATGTCCACCTTTTCCCACCTCATATACACTAACCAATCTATGAGAAGGAAAAGCAAAAACAGGAACAGCATTCCCTGAACCAAATGGTCCTGCTTTTTCAACTAAATCGCAAAGTATTTTGTTAGCGCCAAAAGCAGAAAGGCAACCATCTATATTAAGGGACTTTTGAGTACGTAACTGAGAAACCATTAAAGAGACTTTTTTTTCCAACCACTCTCTAAAAACGTCTATTTTGTTCGACTGAATCGTAATACCAGCTGCCATACTATGTCCTCCACCATTTTCTAATAAATTTAATGCGACTGCTTCATGAACAAGCGCACCTAAATCTATTCCACTAATTGACCGACCCGATCCTGTACCTCTTCCATCATCTTTCAAAGCAATTGCAAAAACAGGACAAAAAAAGCGCTCTTTTAAACGAGATGCAAGAATGCCAATAATTCCAGGATGCCATTCTTGATAAGCAACAACAAGCGACGATGGCTCTTCTTTACTATCATATAAAGAATCAATATAAGCTTCTGCCTGAGTTAATTGAATCTCTTCCATTTTTTGGCGCTCCTGATTGAGCTGATCCAATTGTTCTGCTATTTTTCTGCTTTCCTCATTATCATCGCAGCAAAGCAAACGTGCTCCTAATGATTGATCTCCTATACGACCTCCAGCATTAATTCTAGGTCCTAACAGAAAACCAAGATGGAAACTGTTAAGCGGTTCACCTATACGTGAAACCTTTGTTAAAGCTGCTATCCCAGGATTATACATAGAACGAGCAACTTGAAGCCCCTTAACAACAAAAGCGCGGTTAACACCTTGTAACGGTACCACATCACAAATAGTAGCCAACGCAACGAGATCTAGCATACTCAAAAGATCTGGTATCTCCCCTTTATATTTTTTTTTCCGCAATAAATTATTAACCCATGCTAACGTAATGAAGACAACACCAGCAGCACATAAATGCCCTTGTCCAGAAAAATCATCAGGGCGATTAGGATTAACAAGAGCAATAGCTTCTTGGTGAATCTCAGTCATTTGATGATGATCTAAAATTACAACATCAGCACCTGCAAGTCTTACTTCTTTTATTGCATCAGGACTATTAGCACCACAGTCAACAGTAATAATTAAACGTGCACCTTCTTCTACTAACATCCTCATTGCTTGTTTATTTGGTCCATATCCTTCAACAACACGATCAGGAATGTAAATTTTTACTTTCATACCAAAGTACCGTAAAAATCGTGCTATAATTGCTGATGAACAAGCACCATCAACATCATAATCACCAAAAACCGCAACTTTTTCTTGATTTATAATAGCTTTAACTATGCGTTCTGCTGCGCATTGCATATCTGTAAAGCTCGTTGGGTCAGGCATTAAATCACGCAGTGTTGGATTAATAAACGTAATAGCTTCAGATTCATCCACGTTTCTCGCCGAAAGAATCCTGGCTAATGTATCTGGAAAACCAAATTTTTGGGAAATAGCGCAAGCATTCGCTATACCTTGAGAATCAAGAGCATTTATCCATGCCTGACCACAAGCAGAAGATTCAACATTAAGAAAATAACGAGACTGCTGCATTGTCATTCACCTATAACAAAAATAGATCAAATACAATTTAGATTTTTAAAAATAATTAAACCATAGCATTTACTTTTCCTTTCAATTACAAATATAAATATAAGGTATTATAATACCTCATCCATAAAGTATTGTTTTATAAGTTTTTATTTTTTCTTGACGTAAGTTAAAAGACGTTATATCAGGGAAATCAATATGCGTTGGGTATTTGCTATAATAACAATTTTCGACGCAAAGAAACAGGAAAATACTCTCATAAGAGTTTCAATAGAGGATACTTCTATGGCAACTTTTTCACAAAAGCCAACTGAAGTGGTGAAAAAATGGGTTATTATTGACGCAGAAAACATTGTGTTAGGTCGTCTTGCCACATTCATTGCAAATCGCCTACGCGGCAAACATAAAGCTACATTTACTCCACATGTTGATGATGGTGACAATGTTATTGTGATTAATGCAAACAAAATAGCTCTCACTGGAAAAAAATATACAGATAAAAAATATTATTGGCATACTGGTTATATTGGTGGAATAAAAAAACGTACAGCTCGTCAAATTCTTGAAAGCCGTTTTCCAGAGCGCGTTATTGAAAAAGCTGTAGAGCGTATGATTCCTCGTGGACCACTTGGTCGCCGTCAATTAAAGAATCTGCGTGTTTACGCTGGAAGCCAACACCCGCATGTGGCACAACAGCCCGAAGCTCTTGATGTTGGTGCTCTAAACCGCAAAAACAAAAGGACTTCTTAATTATGGCTGAAATTAATTCTCTTTCTGAGCTTAGCACAATAACAAATATTGTGAAAACTGATGAAAATATTACCCCTATTCATGAACAAAAACTTGATTCACTAGGACGCGCTTACGCAACAGGAAAACGTAAAGATGCTGTTGCCCGTGTATGGATTAAACCAGGATCTGGAAAAATCATCATCAATAATAAAGAATGTGATAAGTATTTTGCTCGTCCCGTTCTTAGGATGGTTCTTCGCCAACCAATTGTTGCTACAAAAAGAGATACACAATTTGATATTATTGCAACCGTTGCAGGAGGAGGTCTTTCAGGACAAGCTGGTGCAGTACGACACGGTATTTCCAAAGCTTTGACCTATTATGAACCTGAGCTTCGTACAATTCTGAAAAAAGGTGGTTTTCTTACACGTGATAGTCGTGTTGTTGAACGTAAAAAATACGGTAAAGCGAAAGCCCGTCGTTCTTTCCAATTTTCAAAGCGCTAATTATTATTCTCAAACGTTACATCGAGCTCCGTTTTCAACGGAGCTTTTTAATATATACGGTAACTTTACTCACCTAATTAAAACTAAATTTGTCACCACTTAATTAATACAAGTACGATAAGGTCTTAATCTAAAAATCGCTTTATCATTTTAATAAAGTGGGGAACCGAGATCGGCTTTGACATATATTCTTCACATCCACTCGCACGAATTTTTTCTTCATCTCCCTTCATAGCGAAAGCTGTTACAGCAACAATAGGAATAGATTGAAGGTCTTTGTCTTTTTTTAATTGTTTTATGACATCTATTCCTGATACCTCAGGTAATTGAATATCCATAAGAATAAGAGAGGGCATTGATAAACGAGCTAAATTTAATGCAGCAAGACCATTCCGTGTTTCAACGGTTTCATAACCACTAGCTTCTACAAGATCACGGAATAACTTCATATTTAGTTCGTTATCCTCCACGATCATGACTTTTTTTAACATTAATATGACTCCACTTTTCTGTACAAGCTAAAATACACCTATCTCTTAATTTAAATAATAGAGAAAAGTAAACTATACAGAAATTCAATAGCTTTTCACCATAAGTCTTTTTATGATATTTCTGTTTATAATAGCAGCGCTCTATAAATTCTTAATAGAAAGTAATAAAATGTTTTCGTGATAAAATGGCTTACAAATCTTCGCTATAAAACCGTTTTTAACGATATCGTCCCTATAAATATATGCAATCCATTTTTTAATATAGATAGATATTCTATTCTCTTTTACGCTCCACAAACCCTAACCTACTTTTGCGTATTCTATGGCTGATAATTTAGACTTAATATTCTTTTTCAAAAAGATGTGGACTTTCAATAATAAGTTTCTCCCGTGCTTTTTGTAATTGTTGAATAGCCTCATCAATTTTTGATGGAGAAGATGAAGATTCATCATTATCTGATAGTTTTTTTTTCTCTTTAACTTTGTAAAAACACTGCATCTGAGATTGAATCATTCTAATCTCTTGAAAAAAAAGTCGACTTGTTTCTTTAAAGTCATTATTAAGCAAAAAGAGTTGACTAGAAATTGATATTAAAACCTGCTTTAAGAAACGCTCATTTTCTTGACGTTTACGATATTCTAAAATAAGAGCATGGCTTATTTCATCTAACTGTTTTTGAGTAGAATCAATTTGTTGTAATAAATTTGGTTCTCCCCCTACATTATCTTTTTTTACCTTTAAAAGCATAGCATGAATATCTAATAACCTCATTGCAGAATGAGATAAATAATCCACTAATGTAGGTGTACTAGCACAATGCTTTTCTGCAACTATCATCAAATCACCTAATGACAAATTTTTATATTTATCCCACTATCTGCCTTAGATTTTATAGAACCATTCTAAAGAAAATACTAAAACAGCGTTCTTAAATACTTAGATGATCCACTTTACTCTCTTCACACTTAATTTCCAGTTAATAGGGAAAAAATACGCATAGGTGCATAAAATATAATACGCGCTGTTTTCTCCAAAACACTACTACTATCAGCAAGAATAACCTGACTGGGCGATAACTCTGTACCTTGCATAATTGTTGAAGCTAAAGAACCTTCCCTCGAAAGAGCCATCAATGTTGGTGAAGATGCAAATACATTATGCGCACCACCATCAATATTAGAAAAATCAAAAACGGCTATTCCATTTTTACGCAATATTTCAATATCTGAACCATCTCCCACACGAGGATGCCCCCCTGTAAGACGCCCTGAAACAGCTAGCGCCTTATCTGCACGCGATACCAAAATAGCTGTTGGCTTAGGTAACTGCTTAATATCATTAAGCTGACGTTCAAAAACATCAAGATCAATATCTGGCGCAGCCATTAAAAAGCTTGTAATACGTCGAATCGGTTTATAATTTCCTCGTAATGCTAAAGTTCTAAACGCCTCCATCGTAACAAAATTACCCATAGAATGAGCAACCAACAAAATCTGATCAGCATCAGTTTCACTGATAAGTGTTAAGAGCTCAATTAGCCCATCACGTGCAAAATTAGCGCTATCACGATCATAAATATAAAGAGGTATCGATCCAGCAGAAGGCCATGAATAATGCACAACAACAACGTTCAAAGAATAATCATAAATTAATTGAGCTGTACGAAATACACCATCTGCAAAATTATTATTATAACCATGAATAAAAAGAACAATTTCCCTTTTACCTTTTGCTTTTTTAGCTAAAGCAATATTTAACTGTTTCTTAAATTGCTTCTTACTATCATATTTTTGCAACTCCACCGCTGCGAAATACTTATCATGGGTAGGTCTATACGCATTTGTCTCAACAACACCTTTCATATGTTGTTGAGGAATTCCTACATCAATCCGATTATAGTGCACTTTGTTTGATCTCTCTGCCCCATAAGGCTGAGAATAATTTTCTTGCATTCTACGGCTTGTAGCAACGTACACTGGCACAATTGCTTTAGGAGGAACTGGCTCACCTTCAACCTCTCTTTGCACCGCAACCATAGATGGCGTTGCATGTACTCCGTGCCAAAGAACAGCACGCGACCTATCACAAGCTGCCAATAACACAAGGCAAACCAAAAACACTAAATACTTTAAAATTGTATCTTTCACGGAAGGGCACTCAATTTTATTGAAAACTTATCGAAAAGAACCAACATTTGATCTACGGGCACGAAACATACTCTTAAACGAGGTTAAAACACTAACACGCATTTACAACACGCCCCCCGCTATTATATCCCGTTCACACATTACAGTGCACTTATGGTGCGGTCGAGAAGACTCGAACTTCCACGGGTTGCCCCACAGCGACCTCAACGCTGCGCGTCTACCAATTCCGCCACGACCACACACAATTTTTAAATACATTACTTATCTGCTCCAACTTAACAAATCACAAAGAACGGCACAAGCCCATTTTCACTTCTCCATAATTTATTTTAGAGCTACCTAACGCATCTTCAACCACAGAGTTTACTATGATTTATGAACCATCATAATGAAATGAGCTTGTGCAGCTTGATCTTTTTCATAATAGCCATGAAAATTTGTCGTAATTGTTGTAGAACCTTGTTTTTTTATTCCCCTCATAGCCATACACATATGTTCAGCTTCAATTAAGACTGCAACACCACGAGGTTTTAAGTATTTTACCAAAGAACTTGCTATTTGAGCTGTCATAGCTTCTTGAGTTTGTAAACGACGAGAAAAAATATCTACAACACGCGCAATTTTCGAAAGACCAACAATCTTTTTATCAGGAAGATAGGCAATATGAGCTTTCCCAACAATCGGAATCATATGGTGTTCGCAATGTGAATAAAAAGGAATATCCTTCATTATTATTGTTTCATTATACCCTGAAACTTCTTCAAAAACCGTATTTAAAACCTCTTCAACTGATTCATGGTACCCAATAAAAAGCTCGCTATAGGCTTTAACTGCGCGCTTTGGAGTATCTAAAAGCCCTTCTCGATTCGGATCTTCCCCTATCCATAATAACAATGTACGAACCGCTGCTTCCACTTCTTCAAAACTAGGGCGCCGCTCTTCCCCTGATAAAAATCGGGTTGTGGGACATCCTTTAATATCGTGCATAAAAAAACTCCAAGCTCATTGCTTATTATGTACAAAATATTTGCTATATATTCATTTCATTTTGTATAAGCTTTATATAATAGATTTAAAAGCTTAAGCAATCACGGTTTTCAAATTTAGGCAATAACTGATATGATTGACAATATCTATAATGATAAAATACTTGAATATGCTGCCCATATCAGCAAAATTGGACGTCTCAATCACCCAGATGCGACGTCAAAAAAATACGCACATCTTTGTGGCTCAACAATTACCGTGGATTTAAAAGTAGAGAACTATATAATTACAGACTTTGCCCATGAAGTGCACGCATGCGCGCTAGGACAAGCATCTGCTTCACTTTTAGCGCGCCATATCATCGGCCAAACAACACAAAATATTAAAACACTACACAAGATAGTTTATAATATGTTAACGGAAGATGGCCCCCCTCCCCCAACTCCATTTGAAGCATTTTCTTGTTTACAGCCTATTAAAGATTTTAAAATACGACACGCATCAACGATGCTAAGCTTTGATGCCGTTATAGACTGTATTCAACAAATTGAGAAAAACGAATTTGAAGAAAAAATAAATGCTTAAATTGCATTCGCAGAAAAAAAAACAGACTCGTAATTATACAGGACCTTGGCGAAAAACACCTGGGCGTTTACTCGGGATTACATTGATACGTTTTTATCAAATAACATTATCAAGTTTTATAGGAAATCAATGTCGCCATATGCCAACCTGTTCAGAATATGCTTATGAAGCAATAGCACGATATGGATTATGGACTGGTGCGTGGATGAGCTTTTTTCGTATTATACGTTGCGGTCCATTTGGAACGCATGGCTTTGATCCAGTCCCCACCTTTCTTGAAAAATTTTACTGTTTTTATAAGCCTTGGCGCTATTGGAAAATTTCTGCCAAACATAATAATAAATAATTCTTTTCTTCTTTTATGCTTAGTGATAAGAAAATCACTGATTAGCTCTATAGTTATTTGCTATTTTTTTATAAGACCATCCGCAACCGTTGGCGGAACTGGATAAAGGAGTTGTGTATTATGTCTTCCTCTGTTTCTCTTTCTTTTCCTGATAACTCAAAGCGCGATTACCCCGTCGAAATGACTGGTTTGGAATTGGCTACATCCATTTCTAAATCGCTTGCAAAAAAGGCGGTAGCCTATAGCCTAAATGGAATTTTACGAGACTTATCAGACCCATTAGAACACTCTGGTAAAGTAGAAATCATTACTCGTGAAGATCCACGTGCTCTTGAATTAATACGCCATGATTGTGCACATGTCCTAGCCGAAGCGGTGCAAGAACTTTTTCCTGAAACACAAGTTACAATTGGCCCCGTCATTGAAAATGGCTTTTATTATGATTTTTCACGACAACAGCCTTTTACACTAGATGATCTGGCTATCATTGAAAAGAAAATGCATGAAATTATCCAACGGAATAAACCTTTTAAAAAGGAAATTTGGTCTCGTGAAAAAGCAAAAAAGATTTTTTCTGAAAAAAAGGAATTTTACAAAGTTGAACTTATTGATAGTATACCAGAAGATCAAGATTTAAAAATTTACTATCAAGGCGATTGGTTTGATCTTTGTCGCGGTCCGCACATGCAGTCTACAGGACAAATTGGTACTGCTTTTAAGTTGATGAAAGTTGCAGGAGCTTATTGGCGTGGTGATGCAAATAAGCCAATGTTAACGAGAATTTATGGAACAGCATTTTCTAACGAAAATGACTTAAAAGCCTATTTATACATGTTGGAAGAAGTTGAAAAACGCGACCATCGTCGCCTAGGACGTGAAATGGATTTATTTCATTTTCAAGAAGAAGGTCCTGGAATGATTTTTTGGCACAAAAAAGGCTGGAAAATGTTTCAAAATTTGATCAATTATATGCGTAGACGCTTAGAGGATCATCAATATTCTGAAGTGAATGCTCCTCAAGTACTTGATAAGTCGCTTTGGGAGGTCTCTGGTCATTGGGGATGGTACAAGGAAAATATGTTTAAAGCAATTCCAGCAATCGATGATTGGAGTGATGATTGCATTTACGCTCTAAAACCAATGAATTGCCCTGGCCACGTACAAATTTTTAAACATGGTTTAAAATCCTACCGCGACTTACCAATTAGACTTGCAGAGTTTGGTCTTGTTCATCGCTATGAACCTTCAGGCTCTTTACATGGTCTCATGCGTGTGCGTAGCTTTACGCAAGATGATGCGCATATTTTTTGTACAGATGAACAATTAGCTGATGAATGCCTTAAGATCAATGATTTGATTTTATCAACTTATGCTGACTTTGGTTTTAAAGAAATCAGCCTTAAATTTTCAACACGCCCACAAAAACGTGTTGGATCCGACGCATTATGGGATCACGCTGAAAATATTATGGCCTCTGTACTTAAAACCATTGAAACAAAATTTGCAGGACAAATTAAAACAAGTATCCTTCCTGGCGAAGGCGCGTTTTATGGACCAAAATTTGAATATACACTAAAAGATGCTCTCGGCCGTGAATGGCAATGTGGAACAACACAAGTTGACTTTAATCTTCCTGAACGTTTTAATGCATTTTATATTGATAAAGACTCAGAAAAACATCAACCAGTTATGATTCATCGTGCTATTTTTGGATCAATGGAGCGTTTTCTCGGTATATTAATCGAACATTTTTCTGGACACATGCCACTTTGGCTTGCACCCCAACAAATTATTGTGGCAACAATAACATCTGAAGCAAATGAATACGCAAAAAAAATAACAACACGACTTAAAGCTGTTGGTCTTTCAGCAACAGCAGATATTCGTAATGAAAAAATTAATTATAAAATACGTGAACATTCTTTACAAAAAGTGCCTATAATTTTGGTATGCGGTAAACGTGAATCTGAAACCAACAGTGTCAATATGCGCCGTTTAGGAAGTACAGATCAAATCTCTTTATCTATAGAGGAAGTAGTTAAACAACTTTCAAATGAAGCAATACCACCAGATTTGCAGCGTCTGATGTAAATTACGTTAATACGCACAGAATAAAAAATTCATCCCTGTTATCGCGCTCGATCAAGAACGCGCTTACACTCGATTAATTCGAACAATGTTTCTTGTAATAATTCTTTATCACTCTTATTTTTATAAGCATTAACTGTACCAACGGATGTATCACCCTCATTTTTTATAAAACCTAAAAGACCAAAAGAAGACCTTTTAGGTTTATTATGGGTAAGTTCAAGCGTCTGCCCTGCACTTTTCTTTTCCATTACAACATTCATAGCATCAAGATCACCACTACCAAAAGCAACAACAAAAGCGACACCGCTTTCCTTTAAAAGACGCTGCACACCTTTTATAGTATAACCCTGCTCATATAATAGCTGTCTAATGCCGTTTAATAAATCCACATCAGCTGGACGATAATAACGCCTTCCACCCCCACGCTTCATTGGCTTAATTTGTGTAAAGCGTGTTTCCCAAAACCTTAACACATGTTGTGGCAGCCCCAACAACTCGGCTACTTCGCTAATTGTGCGAAAAGCATCGGAGCTCTTATCCATTCTATAATACCTTATCCCAATATATAAATAACATCGCGCTTATCAATTAACTTTTAACGTCTCAGTAACATACACTCAAGATCATAATATATTCAGCTACATTTGAAACTTTTTAAACAGAGTTCAATAATTACTTTAAATAAACACTCTACACTGACATAACCTTCATTTATGTGATACTATTTTTTCTTGCACGATGCGAATCTAAAATTCTTTGTTTCAGCACATTAGCGGCCTTAAATGTCACAACACGCCGCGGTGGAATAGATGCTTCTACACCAGTTTTGGGGTTGCGTCCAACTCGTTCATTTTTACTGCGAACTTGAAAAGTTGCAAAAGAAGATAATTTAACTGCTTCACCCTTTATAAGTGAATTGCAAATTTCATCTAAAACCAATTCAACTAAAGCTGCTGATTCACTGTGTGACAAGCCTATCTTTCTACAAACCACGCTCGCCAGATCTGCACGCGTTACTGTTTTACTTGTCATTATAACACCTATTCTAATATTAAAAATTAAAAAGTGATTTATACGGCTTATTCGAATATGGTCAAGCGGCTATAACCTACCAACGAATAAGAACTGCCCCCCATGTAAAGCCACCTCCCATTGCTTCCAACATAACAATATCTCCTTTTTTAATCCTTCCATCACAAACAGCTGTTGTTAAAGCCAATGGCACTGATGCTGCAGATGTATTACCATGTTGACCAATAGTAACTACAACTTTATCCATAGAAATTCCAAGTTTTTTAGCTGATGCTTCAATAATACGCTTATTAGCCTGATGAGGCACAAACCAATCTAATTGCGAAGAATTCATACCAACAGCTGCAAAACAATCATCAACTACATCAGTTATCATACCAACTGCATATTTAAAAACTTCTCTCCCTTCCATGCGTAAATAACCTGTCGTTTGCGTTGTTGAAGGGCCACCATCAACGTACAACTTATTCATATATGCACCATTAGAGCGCAATTTTGCAGATAATATACCACAATCAAAGGGAAAACCTCTTTCCGCTTTTTGAGCTTCTAAAACAGCTGCTCCTGCGCCATCACCGAACAAAACACAAGTTGTCCGATCTTCCCAATCTAAAATTCGAGAAAATGTTTCAGATCCGATAACTAATATCCTTTTGGCTGCCCCACAACGCAAATAAGCATCTCCTGTTGTTAACGCAAAAATAAAACCAGAGCAAACAGCTTGAAGATCAAAAGCAAACCCATGCGTCATTCCTAAAGCATATTGAATTTCAACAGCAGAAGCAGGGAAAGTACGATTTGGTGTTGAAGTTGCTAAAATAATACAATCAATATCGTTAACTGTTAGGCCAGCATTCATCAGTGCAGCTTGCGCAGCTTCAACTCCTAAGGAAACTGTCGTTTCATTTTCATTAGCAATATAACGTTGATGTATTCCTGTACGTTGTACAATCCACGAATCAGAAGTATCAACAAACTCTGCAATCTCATCATTCGATAAGCTTTTTTTGGGCAAGGCACTTCCCACGCCACAGATAACTGATCGAATCATTCGATACTAACCTTTTCTTGAATTTTTTTACTTGTATGACAAGTACTGATCATATGACACCCTCATTCATTATTTCTTCATTATCTTTATCAGAAAATATCGCCTTATTTTTATGAAATCGCCGTAAATCAGAAGTTATTTTTTGTAAAAGTTCATTATTAACCATCTCATAACCAACACGAATAGCAGAAGCAAAGCCACTAGCGCTAGCACCACCGTGACTTTTTATGACAACACCATTCAAACCTAAAAGTACTCCACCATTTACCTTATCAGTATCCATTTTCTGTTTTAATGTACGGAATGCATTCCGTGATAAAAGATACCCAAGATACGAAAAAAAAGAGCTACGCATGGCTGTGTTTAAGATTTCCCCTATCTGCCTTGCAGTACCTTCTGCGGTTTTTAAAGCGATATTACCAGAAAACCCCTCAGTAACAACAACATCGACTGTTCCCTTTCCAATATCATCGCCCTCAACAAAACCTCTATATTCTAATCCTTCCAATTGCACTTTACGTAATATCATTCCAGCCTTTTTAATTGCATCAAGACCTTTAACCTCTTCAACCCCAACATTTAAAAGCCCAACACTTGGCTTTTCAATGTGATATAAGGCGCGAAACATACCAGCACCCATAACTGCTAGATCAACAAGCTGACGAGCAGATGCACCAATAGTTGCCCCAATATCTAAAACAATACTTTCATTTCTAAGTGTTGGCCAAATCCCCGCAATCCCAGGACGCTCAGCCTCTGCCATCATTTTTAAAGAAAAATAGGACATTGCCATAAGAGCGCCAGTATTACCCGCAGAAATACAAACATCAGCTTCACCATTTTTAACCGCTTCAATCGCATACCACATTGATGATTTACCACGTCCGGTACGAAGCGCTTGGCTTGGCTTCTCATCCATACGTGTATAACTTTCTGTTGGATAGAAATGTGAGGTGCAAGACAAAGAGGGATATTTCTTTAAAACCGGCCTAACAGACTCATCTACCCCGTAAAACAAAAAATGAATATTAGGCAAATATTTTTGTACAATTGCTGCTCCAGCAATAGTTACCTCCGGGCCATAATCACCGCCCATTACATCCACAGAAATTTTAACCACACCTGAATATCCTAATCTTTTAATTACATTTTTAGATTTATGTTATAATTTTTGCTGATAAATACTTATAAAGCATATCGTAAAAAACAGCTTCGCAGAAAATACCGTTTTTATGCTAGTATACAACAGATAATTTTTTATCTACTTACAATTAATCCCACTTTTTCTACTTCCACTTTTCCAAAATAGAAAATGGTGATAACTTCTGTTCGATCTCATCGAAACCTTTAGTTATGCTTATGTTTACACCTTCTTTACGCGGATAATGATCAATAGACAATTCAAAAAACTCTTCCATAACTGCACCAATATCTATTTTATCATCATAGAATGTTTCTGGTGCATCCAATCCATCTACATCTAAAAATAATTCATTTGTATCTTCTGGTATTTTTGGCTTAATTAAATTTGAACCTTCAGGAACAAAAACAACCTCAATATCCTCATTTAAAATGTTTTCTAACGGTTCTAATGTGACAACACATAATTGTACTACACCTGCTCGCAATAAACCTTTAACACGTACCCCGCGTTTTTTTGATGGTAAAATATGAAACTCCCCTTCACAAAATTTGACTTCAATCAAATCATGATTCTTAGCTAAATGTGCACATTCTTGTTGATTTGCACAAATACGTACTTTTATACCTTTAGCAGGCAATGAACGTACCGATATTGGATAAACCAAAGCAAATGTCATTTGAGAAACATTTTTAGCATTCATTAATAGCTCCTAAATGTGAAAAAACATAATGCACTATGCTTTGAGCTAGGTTACATTTTATGTATTTTTTCCTTTTCTAGAGAAACTCTGTATGGCATAATTTAGCTTATAACAAGGAAACTCAGTATAAACTATGATAGATTAATCTAAAATTAGAAAAAATTCTGAAGATACCTCCTTGTCATGTAACTACATTTAAATTTATCGCACTTCTAATTTAAAAGGGAGATATCATTGTTTCAGTTATCCCACATCATAACCTCCATCAAGTCTAAATTATCGATTGGGCTACTAATAACATGTGCAATAACAATTTCTAGTTGCCGTTTCATTGATTCTTCAGGATCAAGTCAGATATATAAAGAAGGCTATGTACTTGATCAAAGTGCTCTTGATTCTATTTCTGTTGGATCAAGCCAAGAACAGGTTATTTTAGCTTTAGGAAACCCCTCCCTAAAAACGCAATATGATAATGATATCTTCTACTATATCTCACAAACTCGATACCGTGGGATGCAATTTATGAAAACTAAAATCATTGATCGCAAAGTGTTAGCTATTTACTTTAATAAAAATGACCAGGTTACTAAAATAGCCAATTATGGTTTACAAGATGGTCAAGTGTTTGATTTTATAGCACAGACAACACCCACTACTGGAAAAGAACAGCCTTTTTTACTTCAAATATTCAAAGGCTCTACAAATTTACCTATTACCCATAGCTAAATTTAAAATATTTTATATACAATCTCGATAAAATCGAGATTGTATGATTACTTTTAAAGACGAACTTCTTTTGCTATATTATCAAGAACTGCATTGACCAACTTTGGTTCATCACTTTCAAAAAATGCTTTTGCTACATCGACATATTCGCTCACAATAACAGCAATAGGGATATTAGGATGGTTAATCAATTCCCATAAACCTGCACGCAAAATTGCTCGCAATATAGAATCAAGACGTGAAAGAGACCACTCTGCAGAAAGTTGTTGATGAAGCATAGGATCAAGCTGTTTTTGATCTTGGACAACACCAGCTATAATAGAAAAAAACCATTGGAAATCAGCATCAAGATATTGATTTCCATCAATATTTTTTCCTAAACGATAGGCTGCATACTCAGACGCTATTTCCATAATACCAGTACCAACTATATCCATTTGATAAAGAGCCTGTACCGCAGCAAGTCTCGCCACACCACGTTTATTAGCTTTACGCGGAGAATATCTGCTTTTTATATCAGCCATATTTAATGATTATCTCCAAATCTCTTTTTCAGAGTGATCATACATAAAGCAGCTTCAGCAGCAAAACCACCTTTATTTTTTTCATTTTTTTTTGCACGAATCCACGCTTGTTTTTCATCTTCAACGGTCAAAATACCATTTCCAATAGCCAAATGCTGATGAATAGTTAAATCCATTAATGCTCGACAAGAATTATTCGCGACAATTTCAAAATGATATGTCTCACCCCGAATAATACAACCAAGTGCTACATAACCGTCGTATGGCACCTTACTGTTTTTTTCAGCAAAAGCTATTGCACCTGGTATTTCTAATGCCCCTGGAACTGTAACAACATCATAACTTGACCCTGCTTTTTGCAAGGTATCCACCGCACCATCAAGAAGCGCATCAGAAATTTCATTATAAAAACGTGCTTCAATAATCAAAATATGTGGATTTTTACTTATCTCTTCTATCATAATGAAATCTCATAAAAAGTTAATCAAGAAAACTGAAATACAAAGCATAAAATTTTAAAAATTACGATAAACTTTCATTTTTTATTTGAAAACCGGAAAGTTTAGCAACATAGCGAGCAAGCTGATCAATTTCTAAATTAACCTGGTCGCCGACTTTTGCCTGTCCCCAAGTAGTCACTTCAAGTGTATGACGAATAATGAGAACATCGAAAACATCACTTTCAACACAATTAACTGTTAAAGATGTCCCATTAAGCGCAACAGAACCTTTGTTAACAATAAAAGGTGTTATTCGTGTTGGAACTTGTAAGAAAAAACGAACTGCATCACCTTCACTTTTTTCATCAATAATTTCAGCTAAACCATCAATATGACCAGAAACTAAATGTCCACCCATTTCTGCACCAAACCGTAATGAGCGCTCCAAATTAACAAAAGTTCCTTTTTTCCAATGAGCAAGGTTAGTTAAACGTAACGTTTCCTCCCATGCTTCCACAGCAAACCAATTATTAACTGAATTTTGTGGCGCCAGTCCAACAACTGTTAAACAAATTCCTGAGCAAGCAATAGATGTACCAATTTCTAAACTATCCATATCATAGTGAGTAGAAATATTTAAACGCACTCCTTTTTGTAAAGGCTCAATATCTTCAACACAACCTATATCCGTTACAATCCCTGTGAACATAATGCTTTACTCCTCCATTTACAAAAACGGTCATTTCCAAACATTCTGGTCTCAACTTTATCAAACTCTGAAAGATACTTTCCCAAATGCGGAGCCTCAATACGACCTTTACCTAAAATAATGGGGGCATAAAAGCATACCAAATGATCTACACAACCAGCATTTAAAAACCTTTCCCCTGTTTTGACTCCCCCTTCAAGTAAAACACTATTGATTCCAAGCTTATAAAGCAGTTGCAAAATAGCAAGAGGATGTATGTATCCATTGCTTGCCTCTACCAAATATACAGAAACACCATACCGCTCCAAAGCTATTTTTTTGTCTTTTTTTGCAACATTTTTACCACAAATAACCCATGTAGGAGTTGTTTTTGCTGTTTTAACAACCTTTGTATTAAGCGGAATGCGTAAATCTGTATCTAAAATAATACGTACTGGAGAACGCATTCCTAAACCTGGCAAACGGCAATTTAATTGTGGATCATCAGCTAGTATGGTACCAATGCCAACAAGAATAGCATTATTTTGGGCACGCAAAATGTGAGTGTGTGTATGAGAAATAACCCCGCTAACTTTTATTCCACCTACCCCCTTTTTTCCTACACCATTGTCCGCAGAAATTGCCATTTTAAAAGTAACCGCACATCGCTGCAATTTCCTTATGCACAAATGAGTGCACAATGCTTCAAAGGCCCTTTCAGCTAAAACCCCTTCAACAACTTCAATACCAGCAGCACGTAAAAGAGCAATACCACGACCATCAACCCGCTTATCTAAATCAGTCAGAGCAATAACAACTCTTGAAATACCTGAACTTATAAGCGCATTTACACATGGTGAAGTTTTCCCATAATGCGAACAAGGTTCCAATGTGACATAAGCTGTAGAACCACGTGCTAAAGCACCAGCCATATGTAAAGCCTGCACTTCAGCATGAGGCCGTCCATGAATAGCTGTTATACCATAACCAACAATAAATGCTCCTGCATCATCATCCCTCACGATTAACGCACCAACAGACGGATTTTCACCAGTCAACCCTACATGACGCTCTGCTAAACGGATAGCTGCAGCCATAAATCGCTCATCTTGTATTTTTTTACTCATGAAAACAAGATTCTGTATCCGTTACACTCTTTGATAACTCATCTATCACATCGTGAAAATCGCTTGCATTACGAAAATCTTTATAAACAGAAGCAAAACGGATATAAGCGATATCATCAATATTCTTTAGCACTTCCATCACAAAATGCCCAATTTTTTCTGAAGAAATTTCAGGCTCTCCTGAACTTTCAAGTTGACGCACAATACCAGAAATTGCCCGTTCAACATACTCTGGATCAATATTGCGTTTACGCACAGCGATATCAACTGACCGCATCAATTTATCACGATCAAATGGCTCACATCGACCATTTTTTTTCAAAACTAACAATTCACGCAATTGAACACGCTCAAAAGTTGTAAAACGGCCCCCACAAACTGAGCACAGACGACGACGACGGATCACCGCGCCCTCTTCTGCAGGACGCGAGTCTTTAACTTGTGTATCCTCGTATTGACAATAAGGACAGCGCATTTTTATATCCTGAACCTAATAAGTCTTAAGACAAGAGTAAAGAGGAAAATTATCTGTCATATCTTTCACTTTTTTCTTAACAGCCTTTTCAACTATACTGTTCCCTTCGTCACTGTTAGCATTTCTAAGACCTTCAAAAACTTCTGAAATAAAATCAGCAATTTGAATAAACTCATTCTCCAAAAATCCACGTGTCGTTGCAGCAGGCGTACCCAAGCGAACACCTGAAGTTATAAACGGCTTTTCTGAATCAAAAGGAATACTATTTTTATTACAAATAATACCAGCTCGTCCCAAAGCCAATTCTGCAAACCTTCCCTTTAAATTTTTAGGACGCAAATCAACCAGCAATAAATGATTATCGGTACCACCTGAAACAATACTCAAACCATTACTCTGTAATTTCTTTGCCAACACTTTAGCATTAGAAACCACATTCGCAATATAGTTCTTGAAAGCAGGCTGTAGAGCTTCCCCTAGCGCTACTGCTTTACCTGCAATAACATGCATTAAAGGACCACCTTGAAGACCTGGGAAAACTGCTAAATTGATCTTTTTGGCTAAACTTTCATCATTCGTTAATATCATACCACCACGAGGACCGCGCAGTGATTTATGTGTTGTTGTAGTAACAACATGCGCATGTGATATAGGGGAAGGATGTGCACCACCAGCAACTAAACCTGCAATATGGGACATATCAACCATTAAATACGCTCCAACTTCATCTGCAATTTCACGAAACCGCTTCCAATCCCATATGCGTGAATAAGCCGTTCCTCCCGCTATAATCAATTTTGGTCTATGTTTTTTCGCAAGGAGTTCCACTTCTTCTATATCAATAAGATGATCTTCTTGACGCACACCATAAGAAACAACATTAAACCATTTTCCTGACATATTAACGTGAGACCCATGCGTTAAATGACCTCCAGCATCCAATCCCAATCCCATAAAAGTATCTCCAGGTTGAAGCAAAGCTAAGAATACAGCCTGGTTCATTTGACTGCCTGAATGAGGCTGAACATTGACAAAAGAAGCACCAAATAACTTCTTTGCTCTTTCAATCGCTAGCTCCTCAACTTCATCAACAAAATGGCAACCACCATAATAACGATTTCCTGGATAGCCTTCTGCATACTTATTAGTTAAAATAGACCCTTGAGCCTCAAGAACAGCTTTTGAAACAATATTTTCTGACGCAATTAATTCAATTTCACATTCTTGACGCTCAAGTTCATTTTTAATTGCATCAAAAATTGAAACATCAACAGCTTTTAGATTATCATTAAAAAAGTACTTTTTTGTGTCATTTTCTTGCGTAGTCATAAAAGATGTCCTAACATTTTAAAAAACAAAATCACTAAGTGATAACATAGCAAACTATACAGACAAAACCATTTAAATATTTAAGCACACTTTATAGTACTCTATTTTACAAGTAAAACTATCTATAATCATGAAATGCATTTAATAACCTAAAGATAATTCATAATATACTCATCTTAGTAGTGCAGAAAAAATTTATTAAGGAAAATATAATGTTAACAAAAGTTTTTATTGATGGTGAATATGGAACAACTGGACTACAGATTCAAAAACGATTATCAAAGCGCACAGATTTAGAATTGCTATCTATTCCCCATACAGAAAAATATAATATTGATATTAGGCAAGAATACCTTAACCAAGCAGATATTGCCATTTTATGTCTTCCAGATGATGCTGCACGCCAAACAGTCAATTTGATCAAAAATAATAAAAAGATTAGAATTATTGACAGCTCAACAGCTCACCGTATTACTCCAAACTGGGTTTATGGTTTTCCTGAAATGACTGCAGGACAAAAAAAGCTTATCCAAGAAGCATATTACGTCACTAACCCTGGATGTTATCCAACTGGAGCTATTAGCTTAATTCGTCCTCTCCGTGAAGCTGGTCTTTTAGATACTTATTACCCAATATCAATCAACGCAATATCCGGCTATACTGGTGGTGGTAAGAAATTGATTGCACAAATGGAAAATCAATCTCAACAAAATGATCTTTGTCCTAACTATTTTATTTATGGCCTCAATTTAAAGCATAAACATATTCCAGAAATTAAAACATACGGGCAGATTAATCAAACACCAGTGTTTATACCCAGCGTAGGGCGTTTTCCCCAAGGAATGATTGTAAATCTTCCATTACATCGTAATTTATTTACAAAGTCAGCTAATCGCTCTGATTTACTTGAAATTTTTAATAACCATTATAGCGAACAAACCACCATATCAATTGCATCGCAAGAAGAAGCTGACATGCTTACTCAACTCAATCCAGAGTATCTGGCACATAAAGACGGTATGAAGCTTTTTGTTTTTGGAAACGAAGACGAAGGTATTTTTAATCTATGTGCCATATTTGATAATTTAGGAAAAGGCGCATCCGCATCTGTTATTCAAAACCTAAATTTAATGCTTTTAAACAAATAATTTTTTTTGATAAAAAATTCTATTTAGATAGTAGAATATACTCCCTTTGTTGCTCGCCAATGCGCCACCGAGAAACACAATATTACTAACGCAACACTTTGATGCATAAGCCCCAAAACTATTGGTACTTCATTTAACAACGTAATAATTCCCAAAAATGCTTGAAAAACTATCATAACACAAATCCAAAAAGCACGACGAGCATGTGTTGAGTGTGGAACATTCTTTTGTACATACAAGGCATGAATAATAGCTAAAATAAATAAAAAATAAGCAAAAAAGCGATGCATAAATTGAATCGTTAACGGATTTTCAAAAAAATTCAACCAAATAGGACTATCATTTAACAATCCATCAGGGATAATTTGGCCATCCATAAATGGCCATGTATTATAAACTTTACCCGCGTGAATTCCTGCAACTAAAGCCCCTAAATAAATCTCAATCAAAATAAATATAACAAGCAAACCAGCAAAGTATTGAATCACTTTAGTTGTTGGTTTTTCTGAGTATTCCGTTAAACCTTTAGATAAATAAGTAACAAAAGCAATAACAAAACACGCCGTTATAAGATGAAAAGCTAAACGGTACTGACTTACACTTGTTAAATTACTTTCTCCAATGCCTGAAGCTACCATCCACCAACCAATAGCACCTTGAAAAGCAATAAGAATTGGTACAACAATAAGCTGAAGCAAAATATTTTTTTCAATACGTTTAGTTGCCCAAAACCAAATCAATCCCAAAAAAGCTACAAGACCAACTAAACGCCCAAGAACTCGATGTCCCCACTCCCACCAAAAAATTACCTTAAATGCACCCAATGTCATATCACGATTAAGCAATTTATATTGTGCTATCTGTTGGTATTTAAGGAACTCCTCTTGCCATTGATCCACATTAATAGGTGGAATCACTCCATGAATTGGCTTCCATTCAGTTATAGATAATCCTGACCCCGTTAAGCGAGTAGCTCCCCCTATTAAAACAATTGCTAAACAAAGAAATAAAATAGAATCAAGCCACACTTGTATTTGTTTTCGATACTTTTTTTGTAATGGTATCGAAACAAAATCATTTAATTCCCTTACTTTCATTTTCGATCCCCCACATCTATCTTCAACCGCAAACAATTCCTGAACTTAAGCATGCAAGCTTATCTATTTCAATAAATATCACCATTTTAACAGAAAACAATCATATTAGCTAACAATTAGCATTTCTATTTTGTAGTTTTTATGATGAGACTATTCGATAAATAAGTTTAGGAAACTTGCTCACCATTTCTATCATCCAACCTTGCTCATTAAGGGTAGAATTACAAATATAATAATCCGTGAGCCTAGCAAAATGCTCAAATCCATATTCAGGCTTACTCGCTATTTCTAAAATAATAAAATCATACTCCTTTTTGAACTCCTGCAATATTTCAGGAATATTGTTCGAAAAATTTTGCACATAAGAACTACTTGCTAATCCTTGAGGAAGAATATCAACTCCCGTATCATAATCACGATAAATAACGTCATGCAACTGTGCATTTCCCGTTAAAATATCGCTTAACCCTCTATGTGGACCAATTACTTTTTTTATTTGTTGACCAGAAATATCAACCAATAAAATTTTTTTTTGTTCTTTTATAAGATGTAGGGATAATTTTGCCGCTGTTCTTGCAGATTCTGGTCCAATTATTGAAACAACTCTTGAAGTATGCTGTTTCAATAAATTGGATAACTCTTCTATTGTAACAAAAGATTCAAGCTTTTTTATTTTCTCAGATAAAAGAATACTCTCACTGACTTTTAAATTATCTTTTTTGGGTTGACTTTTCTTTGTTTTTAAAAACTGTTGAAATAATAACAAACTTCCTAAAAAAATAATTAAGCTTACCAATATAATAATTAGAATAATATTCTTTCCATAAAGATTTATAAATGAAACTGGCATCAATGTTGCTGGAGAAACCACCTGTATTTTTATATTTTTTAATGAAGAAGACTTATTTGCAGATTCATTTTTAACATTAAGTGCCTTTAATCTACTTTCTAATTTATTAAATATCTGATTTAAAGACTGGGATTGATCTCTTCCAAAAACACTAATTTTTTCTCTTAGCTTCTCCTCAAAATCTCTTGCTAAAATCTCATCTAAATGAACTTGTTCAACAATTTGCAAAATTTTATTTTCTAACTGCTTAGAAAGCACCTCTGATTCTGCAGCCATTGCTTTAAGCTGAGGATGCCTCCACCCCAATTGTGCAGCCATGTGTGCTTTTTGCGTCTCTAAAAGATCGCGTTTAGATTCTAATGCAGCAATCGCTGAATCTCCCGCAATAAACGATAAAGACAACAGAGATTGACCATTTTCTCGCATCATTTTAATAGTCGAATTTTGACTCATTAAATGAATGCGTTTTAAAGTCGCCTCTGTTAATTGTACAGAAAGGTCATTCAATTCAGTTTGCTTTGCATTATTGTGCATGAAAGAATCAATTGATGACCGAAATTCTTGTACTATTTCATTTAATACAGCAGTATTATCGGGTTGTTGATCAACTTGTTGTTCTGACAATAACATTTTTTGATTATGCTTGATAATTATATCTGAAAAAGCAGAAAACCAAGTTTTTAACCCATACTGAGCTTCCTCAATAGTTGCAGCCTCAAAATCCAGATTGATTAAATCACCATTACGAGATAAATGGATGTTTTCATGAAATTTTTTTTTATAGAAGCTATTTGATAGAAGGCTCTGAAAATTTGAATAATGTACAGGCTGCAAAAATAAGAATGCAAGAGTGTTATTTTGTTTATTAATTGGCAGCGGCTGCCCCATAGAATCAGATAATGAAAACGTTAAGGTTGCCCGATAAGACCGAGGATGAACAAAATAATACAAATAAATCAAAAATGTACACAGAATTGTTAATGTAAAAACAATCAAAGTACTTCGCAATACTATGCGTACCAATAAATTCTTATCGCGCTTTAAATTCATCTTTATTTCAACCAACAAAATACTTTACATTTTTATAAAAAAAAGTAGTAACTATACTATTAATTTTAATTCATATTGTTTTGAAATAAGAAAAAATATTCAGAAATATTTTGAAAAACTTTAATTCAGACTTTGTTTAATATGGTCTAGCTGTTTTTTAGCTTCAGAAGTCAGCACTGCTTTAATAGTAACAGAACCGTCATCGTGACCTTTTTGACTTATCTTACTAGAGTTTTTATAAAACCAATTAATAAGTGACATTTCATTAGGTTTTAAAATACACTCAACACTTTGCACATCTCCCAAAATTACCTTTTCAATCATTAGCAGTAATTGATCTAACCCTTTACCCGTAAGCGCTGAAACCATTGAAGTATGACCTAAAAGCATCTTTGAATTTGTTTGCAAAATATTTAATGTACATTCATCTACTACGTCAACTTTATTCCAAACTTCCATAATACGTTCCGTATCATTAATATCGATATCAAGGCTTGAAAGTACTTGCAAAACATTCTGAGCATGAGCATGGTGATCAACATCTGATATATCCCTTACATGAAGAATTAAATCAGCTTCAACAACCTCTTCAAGGGTTGCTTTAAAAGCTGCTATCAAATGCGTTGGTAAATTGGAAATAAAACCTACCGTATCAGATAAAAGAATAGTTTTCCCATGAGGAAGAATAACTTTACGCAAAGTTGGATCAAGTGTTGCAAACAACATATCCTTTGTTAATACATTTGCACCACTCAATCGATTAAAAAGAGTTGATTTTCCAGCATTAGTATAACCTACCAAAGCAACAACGGGATAGGATTCTTTTTTTCTTTTTTCTCTATGAAGAGCACGGGTTTTAACAACGGTTTCCAACTCGCGGCGAATATGAAGAATTTTATCTTGCAAAATACGCCTGTCCGCTTCAATTTGTGTCTCACCAGGCCCTCCTAAAAAGCCACGGCCTCCACGCTGCCTTTCTAAGTGAGTCCAACTACGAACAAGCCTACTCTTTTGGTAAGATAAATGCGCTAATTCAACTTGCAAAACTCCCTCTTTTGTCCGTGCACGATCTCCAAAAATTTCAAGAATCAAAGCTGTTCGATCTATAACCTTACAGCTCCACAACTTTTCTAAATTACGCTGCTGCACTGGAGTTAAAAAATAATCCACCACGGCAAGCTGAATACAATGTTCCTGAATATAATGAAGGAATGCATCTACCTTTCCTGCGCCCAATAAAGTCGCAGAACGCGGTGTAACGATATTAACTATTTCATAATGAACGACTTCTAACCTTATAGCACGCGCCAAACCTAATGCCTCTTTAACACGAGAAGATGTTGAACATCCGTGTAAGACATTTACACTTTTATTTCCTTGATAAATAGGCACTAAAACAATAGTACGCACTCGTTGTATACCCTGTAAAATTATTCAACTCTTTCCCATTTTTATCTACTATGACAATTGACACAGCATTTTAGACGGGATAGTAGGTGTTACAATGAGTTGATTTGATTATTCCGAATCCTCACTTTCAAACATTTGCACAGGTTGTCCAGGCATAATTGTAGAAATAGCATGCTTATAGACCAACTGGACATGTCCATCGCGGCGCAAGAGGACACAGAAATTGTCAAATGACGTTACGATACCTGTCAACTTAACGCCATTCACAAGAAAGATTGTAAGAGAAACTTTTTGCTTGCGAAGCGTATTTAAAAATACATCTTGCAGGTGTTGTGGTCGTTCTGCCATTATTATTGCACCTTCTTTTCGAATTGCGTAAAATATTCGTGCATGCATATCGACTGAAAAATACTAAATTGTCAACGTAGCAGCACTAAAATTTAGCAAATACCTCTTAATTTAAGAAAAAGACCATTTGAAGCAATGAGCATTGCAATTATAAACTGGTTGCTGAGCATAGAAACTTATCAATTCTTTACATTTTACAAAATTGTTAGTCTTTATTAAAATTTCCAGTATGAACATTATGACACATATTAAAATAAAGAAATATTAACAACTGAAAGAAGACTTAATAGAATTTTCTTTGATTATAGCTTATGCATTGCCGTCATGATTCGAAAACTTGCTGTAAGTTATAAAAACGGCGCATTTTGCCACATATCCACTGCAAGATGTGGGATTATCTTGTATTAGCCACACCCAAATTTTTAGTAAATGCGATTTATCAACTGTATCTAAACTTGTTATTTTGACAAAATATATAGAATTTTAGATAGCTTTTTATTTCAAAAAGATAGTTTACTGTATTGTTTTTATTCCACTTTTTATTATTTTTGTATAAGTTTAAAAAATTGCGTTAACTTTATCTTGATAAGTTTACAAAATTTTACCTTAGACATATTCCTTTCTAAATAATTAACAGGTAGTATACGGAAATATCTGGGGGAAGGCGTATTCCTTTTTCCCGTTTGTAGAGTATGAGGCGAGTATGGCACGCAGAACTAAATTACAGACATTTGAAATTGAAGTTGAAGAAGCCTTAACAAAAGCGATGGACTTTGACTTTAATGATACAACAATTGAAGCAATATCATTAAACGATTCTCAAAATGTTGTTAATGTAGACGATTTGGTTCGAAAAATTACAACAGCCGAAGAAGAGTTTTTTTCCGAAAATGCTTCTGCAACCCTTCCCTCTGAAGTTCATGATAGTACTGTGATTGACGAATCAGTTGTTGAACAGCTTTTTTCTAAAAAAGCTACGCATGGACTCTCTGGCGGAACCGTGCGTGATACATTATTATCTTCGCAACCTTTTCCTGCAAATGATGATGGAACAGCTCCTTTAAATTTACTAAAACAAAAATCCCTTTCTCGACTCTATTGGAGTACGACAGCCCTCAGTGCTTTATGGACAATAGGTGGTGCTTTTATTGCTCATAAATTATCACCTGCTGGTCTCACTTCTTTATCGAATATCACAGCCTTTTTTACATCTCCAACTGGATTAGCTATAGCAGCTGGGACAGTGATCCCTACCCTTATGTCCTGGGGATTTGCTCAGCTCACAAAACGCTCTAATGAATTGCATAATATTGCCATTCTCATGGCAAATGCAGCGCAACGTCTTAGTGAACCTCAGCATATATCTGAAAAACAAGCGATTGCTATAGGGCAGACCATTCGTGAAGAAGTTGCTGCAATGAATGAGGGAATTGAACGTACCCTTGGACGTGCTGTTGAACTTGAAGCTATTATACAAGGAGAAGTTCATAATTTAGAACAAGCCTATGCTGAAAATGAAGCACGTATTCATACATTAATCAAAGAATTAAGTAATGAACGTATCGCTATCTTAAATCATGCCGATCGTGTCCAATCAGTTATTAAAGGCACGCAGGAGCAACTGAGTGATGAATTCGGTTTGGTTACATCTAATGTTGTCACAAATGTAGAAAAACTTGCTCAAACTCTTTCCCAGACTTTACAAAAACAGGGGGAAGATATTATTACAAAACTCTCTTATGCGGGAGATGGTATAACAAATCAGCTCGTTGATAAGTTTAACGAAACAACGACGCAAATTCAGAAAAAGAATACAAAATTCTTTGATGAATTAGGAAAAAACTTTGATAACTTTTCAGAACGTTTTGATAATAATGAGAAACAAATAGAGAAAATATTTAATGAAACGGTAGCTAAAACTGAAACCAGTATTTCCCAAATTACAACGCACATTCAAGCTGCAACAGATCAAGCTCTATGTAATGTTGATGAGAAGTTTAAAACGCTAGATAAAACCATCATTGATCGCAATAATCAGTCTTTGCAAAACTTTGATGAAAAAATCGCACAGCTCGATGAAAAAGCATATAAGCTCTCTTTTCAGTTTAATAATATAACTTCAGAGGCTATAGAATCCTTTGAAAGTCGTCTAGCTACGGTTGATCTCTCTCTTAAAGAACATAGTAACTCTATAATAGAGTCTTTTATTGCTCGTAGCCGAACCCTAGAAGAAAATGCTGAAAAGCTTAGTGGTTCTTTAGAGGCTCATGCATTAAAAATTAATGAAAACCTCAAAGAAAAAACAGCCGATATTGCTAACGCATTTACAATTGGACATGACAACATTCTTTCTGCAGTTAATAAAAGTAGAGAGACACTTAGGGAGGAAGTTCAAAATATTGACAATATAATTGTTGATATAATACAGGAGCGTTCACAAGATTTTAAATTACAGCTTTCTGATCAACGGGATATGATGGCAACCATGCTCGATGAAGAAAAGGATAAGATTGCTGGTGTATTTAAAACTCAGATTGATTCATTGGCTCAAAATGCCTCAAATATTGAAAATGCTTTAATTAATAATGCTCAAATTGTTGATCAACATACTGAAGCGCATGTTAAAAATATTGTTCAGTGTACGGAGAAACTTCAAGAAGTTATCACACAAAGTTGTAACGTAACAACGGATGCTTTAAATGCTCAAGCGAGAAATATTGATATACGCGCTGATGCTTTGCGTGATTCTTTAGCTATTAATAGTTTTTCTCTTAACGAGGTTCTTGCGGATCAAACACGCACACTTGAGCAGCGCATGGAAACAATTCATAACCTCATCGAAAAAAGCGATATAAGTGTTGATGTCGCTTTAAAGAAACAGATAGATTTTGTTGAAAAAGCAATCGTCGCCAATAACACAAGCATTACTGAAACGGTTCAAAGCCATATCAAAAACCTTGAAGGTCATGCTGACTTTATCAAGCAGACCCTCTCTCAATCCAATGGTACGTTTTTGGAAGCTCTCGAAACCCACATAGGGTCATTTGATGAAAATTTAGAAAATCGTGCACGTAAAATTTTTGAATGTACAGCAGTGCTAGAAGAAACATTATCACAAAAATTGGGTCAGGTATGTGAAACAATTGAAATACAAACATCTGTTATCGAAGAACGCTCTGATACATTACAAAAGTCTATCACATTTAATAATGAACATAGTCAATCCATTCAAAAAGCATTAGAAACAAGCGTAGATAACATACGTACTACATTAGAGGATTCTGTGAACACAATCGCAGGAGACTTTCATAATAAAATAGCAAAAGCTTCTGATACTCTTTCTTCTACGGGTGAAAAATTAATTTCATCTGTTGTTGATGTTGCTGCAAAAGCAGAAAATGTTATCTCTGAATCTGGTAATCGTATTGTATCAAACGTTAAACAAACAGTCCACGATACCAGTGAACAGGTTTCCTCCGTTTTATCTAAACAAATGGCTCATACTATAGAAGCTTTTGCAATGGCAAGTCATAATGCGCAAGCGTTATTAAGTGAAACGGTTCATGACTCAACAACAGCAATCGAACAGGTGCTCAGTGAACGTTGTAATGTTCTTCATAATTCTATGCAAAGCTTTCAAAGTAATCTAGGGTGCCAACTTTCTGATGTAAGCAATCATTTAGAAGAAGCGAAAAACCAGACAACTACTCAAATTTCAGGGCATATCGAAAAACTGACAGAATTAACAAATCATCTAAATAAGACTGCACAAAATACAACTGAATCAATTAGCCATTTAACACAACATATTGGCGAACAACTTTCTCTTTCAACACAAGACGCTGAACAAAGACTTTATGCACAAAATGAATCTTTGATGAATACCTTGGCACGGACTAATTCTCAAACTGTTCAAACCGTCACAGAAATAAAGGAAGATCTTATTAAAAATGTCTCCTCTGTTCTTCAACAGTTAAATCAATCGATTTATAATATCCACGAAAATAGCAATGTTCTGATATCAGCTGTTCAAAATATCGACGGTCAGTTTAGTGAAACTACAAATAACTTTTTTCATAAAACCAATCAAGTGATAGAGCATTTGTCCGCTTCAGGTCAGGCTCTTAATAATAATATTGATACTTTACAGGGATTTTCACAAAATACATTTGAACAAATTAGTTATATAACAAAAAATTTTGGAAAACATGTTAATACACTTTCTGAAACTATTCATGTTCTTGAACAATCTGAGAACACACTTAATACAACACTTGAGGAAAAATATAGCGCTCTTTCCACTTTAAGTAGTTCTCTTGTCTCAAAGTCTGATGAAATTAATCAATTAATTGAGCATTATGAAAATGTTCTTAACTCAGCATTTGAACGTACTGATAAAAATGCACGTAACTCAACATATTCACTTCAACAATCACTTAATCAGCTAATTAATGAAGCTTCAACACGTTTTTCGGGAGCAGCAGAAAATATACGCAATTCAGCTAATGAAATTCGCTCAGAAATTTCAAAGATCAGTAATGATATTGATGAGAGTGTAAAAACACTTCCAGAAAAGACAAAAGAAACAACTCACATAATTCGTCATGCTATAAATGAACAAATTGCAGCACTGAAGGACTTAACTAATGTTATGCCCCAAAATGATCAAAATCTTGTAAAAGATCAATTAGTTTCAGCTCCTGCTACGGAAGCAATATCCAATAAGGATCATAGGATTTTCCCGGAATCTATAAAAAAGATAGTGCCGCCTAAACCGATTTTGCAACAAGAACAAGGAAAAAGAAAGCAAAATAAGTGGGTATCTAATCTTCTAAAAAGCGTTTCCCATGAAGAATCGTTGAATGAGAAAGCAATTGATGATCCTGTTTTTTCACCGGTAAAAACAAAACAGCCTGTTAGTGAATCTCTGAATTCGTTAGCAACTGGAATATTACGAGCCATTAATCATAATGCTATTGTTGAATTATGGGATCATTATCGACGTGGCCAAATAAACATTGTTCCAGAACGTCTTTATACCTTAAATGGAAAAGCGATATTTGAAATAATTAAGAAAAATTATATGAGTGATGATAACTTCAAACGTTCAGTCAATCAATACATTGCAGATTTTGAAAAATTATTACGCAACGCATCTCGTAACTCTGGTGATTCTCGTTCGGTTAGAAAATATCTAACGTCAGATACTGGAAAAGTTTACACTATGCTAGCTCATGCAAGTGGACGCATTCAATAAAGTGAAAGAAGATGTTGTTTTCACTTTATTTTTGTGTTTTCTACTGAAACTGTACAAAATGGATATGATGAAATTTACGTCTATAGCGCAAATCTGAAAATTTGATGAATATTAGCATTTAATATTTGTAATATAATTTCAATACTTCTATTTAAAATAATTTTACTTATTATAGAATGTGATCTGTCAGTTAATGTAAGTAGCGAATTTCTTATATATCTCTCCTTTCTAATTTTTTATTCTATCTCATATACAGACCTAAAAACTCACGCCTTTATAAAGCTCTTAATTCAATTTTTCTTTATATCTAATCTATTCATTTTATCAAAAATAATTTGAGTATATCTTCCACTTTAAAGAAGATGTTATATTAAAATAAATAATAAAATAATTTTTGAAATTAATATAAAGAACTAAAGAA